>NZ_JBJPHS010000050.1:0-52798 GCF_052939495.1 Phormidesmis sp. 146-12
TGACAGGGATGACAACAAATATTAAAAAGCGCTCAAATGACCTTTAGAGGGCTGGTACCTACTCCTAACCTGGAGACTGTAAAGAAAAATCTTCAGTATATTGCCCAAATAGTTGGTCAAGAAGAGAAGGCAAAGGAAGTTCTTGTTCAATATCAAAAGCGTATTAAGGAGTTGCAAGAGCATCTAGGAGACCAATTACAGCAAACTGAGGTTTCCGTCATTATCTATGGAGATAGTTTTATTGGAGGACTTCTTGACAAACGCGGTATCGGTGTAGCGACTCAAGTTCTAACTGATATTGGTCTCCGCCAGAACCTCACAATGCACGATAGTTTTAACCTCAGTATTGAAACAATTGATGAATTTGATGCTGATGTTCTATTTATTGCTGACGCTCATGTTGACAAGAAAACACCAGATTTTTATTTCCAAAATTCCTTAATTAACAGTTTAGAGGCAGTCAAAAATGGTCGAGTCTACATTGTTGATCAAGAAGCTTGGCGAGTACAGGGTATGTCAGGAGCGAATAAGATATTAGATGACCTCGAAAAATACCTTGTTAATACGCCCTAGTAAGAAACTGTCACCTATACGAGCGAGCAACATTGGTACAGAGATCGCACCCCTGCGATGCCCCTTCCACAAGCTTCGTCGATCGCGCTTCACCTGAACAGCGATCGCGCTCTGATGGTTGATCGCTGAATGGTTTTTGCGATCGCTCTATCATTTCTCAAAACGTCGATCGCTTAATGATTTAGTGCGGTTCCTGCGGAGTTGCGCTTTGCGCTAATCGCTCCTCTAATTTTGTTCTATCAGCCAAGCTTCTAAATTTGCAACATTGGAAAAATCAAGTAATGCTTCCCCTAATGATTCGAGTTGATCTACCGATAATGCCGAAACGCGATCGCATTCGCACCACCACCAAAAATCCCATCCTCAGATTTCTATTTGTCGCGTTAGCCTTTATTCTGGTGAATTTGTGGGTCTATTTGCTCCGGTGTTTCATCTCTCACCCAAGACTAGGCGGGCAGAGGGTTTTTCAGACTTTGTTTCCCCTCAAAACCATGCTGAACTTCCTCGCTCACGCGGTGGAACGACGATTTCCCTTGATTACAGCCATTTATTTGCCTGTTTCGGGTTGACTTTGCGATCTACTGAGGTTACTTTGCCACTCTGAGAAGAAGGTCGGGTCATCCAGCACTTGACGCAGATTAAACTGATCTTCAACCTCACTGAGCGTTGGTTCATTTGCCTGGACGATCTGAGTCATAAAAGGCAATGCGGAATAGGCTCCAACTATAAAAGTTTCGGGTGAGCGGCGATCGTGATCACGAAAAAAGTGCGTCACCTGAGCAACGCACTGAATGTTTAACGTCGAGAGAGTTCTAACCTTTGAAATCTTTGAGCCAGTCGCGAAGCTGGTCGGCCGCTACATCTCTTCCACCCAGGCCAAAGGCGAGAGCAATCGCAACGGCGATCGCGCCTAACAACAGTCCAAACGCCAGATTCACAATATTAGGGGCAATCCCTGCTTGTTGAAGTGCCATCGCTGCCACCAGTGCAATAATTGCGATTCGAGCCGTCTGACCCAAAAACTTTGATTGACGACTTCCCGAACTAGTAATCAGGCTGTAAGCCAAGTTTGCCAAATACAAGCCCACCGCGAACACCGCCAACCCAACCAGAAGGCGACCAAAAATCGCCAGCAGCCCCGTAATGATCAGCGTCAAGGCAGGTAGATTGAGAACATCAGCCGCCGGGACGGTTGCGAAGAGCAAAATACCCACCAGCACGACCACACCCGCAATTTCAGAAGGCGTGCGCGTAGACGACGGAGTATCCGACGCTTGAAGCAGCGTTTCACCCGTCTGAAACTCAGTGTCATACTCGGTCGGGGGAACTTGAGGCGTATGGGGAGCCGCTTGCAGCCCTAACCAGTAAAAGACGTTGTTGAAACCAACACTGGCGAGAATGTTGCTTACCAAATCGGCGACAAACTTTCCGATCACATAGGCGATGGCTAGAATGATTGCTGCGGTAAAGATCTGCGGGATGGCGCTGAGAATTTGATTCAACATTGCCGTTGCGGGCCCAGAGATCGCGGGGATCTGTAAGGCATCTAAGGCAGCCGTAGCCGTTGGGATCAGAATTAAGACATAGACGATCGTGCCAATTAGCCAGGATAGCGATTGTCCGCCTCCAGTTCGGCTGAGACCGAGTTTTGCGCCAACCTGATCCGTTCCAGTAGCTGAGAGCAGATTGGTAACGATGCCCCTGACCACTCGTGCCACAAACCAGCCCACCACACCAATCAGAACCGCTTTGAGAATATTTGGGAGGGCACCCAGAATATCATTCAGCAAATTTTGAACAGGCTGAAGCGGCCCCTGCAAATCGAGAACGCCCAAAATTAGCGGCAAGAAAAACAGAAACACAAACCAGTAAAGCGCATTTCCCAGCGTTTCACTTAGCAAAAAGGGACTGGGGGCTAGTGGGTCAGCATCGTTCTGTTCGGCAATGCGCTCATCTAGTGAGAAAGACTGTGCTGTGCGAACTGCGACCGCCTTGGCCAGCGTTGCCACCACCCAAGCCACTCCAATCAAAATCGCGGCCGATCCTAGGCGAGGCAAGAACGCAAAAATCTGGTTGAGGAAATTGTTGAGCGGATGAGAAACCGTGGTCAGGTTGAGCGCATTCAGGGCAGCGACGACTGCCAATATCATAATGATCCAGAAGGCGATCGCGGCTCCGATTTGTTCGGTGTTAACTGCGCTGCGAGTCCGCCCACCAGAAACCCACCCCGCCAGACGATTGTCTAAATCTGTTTTTTTGAGCAGATTGCGAACCACACTGGAAACAATGCCCGCTACCAGCCAGCCAATCAGCAAAATTGCCAGCGCCCCCAACAACTGGAGGACAATGTTCATCAGATTGCTTTGTTGGAGATAGGGGATCGGCGAGAAATCAGTACCAGCTTGTGCCAAAACGCGATCGGGCATCCACGTTTGCACCCCAGTTAGCTGACCAAGACTGTGCCAAATTTCGTTCATGGTTGTCTAGTTAACCTCATTTATTTAATCAAGCAAGACGCGCAATTCACTTCATCAATGAAACATGCGTCTAGAATCAGGTCGGAAAGCGGTCAGTACTATGTATAAATCAGCTTACGTGTTCCTATCTAGAGCGCGTAGAGTCAGCAACCTGCGACTAGAGAAAAGTACGGTTGCCTCATCAGATTACTGGTAACTCCCTAAACTGAAAAGACTTCAGAAATACTATTTTGAAGTTTTGGTAAATTACCATAAAGTTTTAGAAGAGTTCACAGCATTCAAATCTTTAGAGCAGCGGTAGATATCCTTAGCTTTGTGAGAATTGAATGTCACAAGCACTGCATAACATCGCAGGTTCCTACCGACTAATCTTCGTTCTAAAGAGATATTTTTTAGAATTCACTAGTTAGTTTCTTTGACCACCAGTTAACATGTCATCCCAAATCTTTGAGCAATCGATTCAAATTAATGCGAGTGCGATCGTGGTTGAGCGCTGTATTACTGATCAAGTTTTGATGCACCGTTGGCTTAATCCCGCTCTGCGATGCGAACCTGTGGGCGATTGGTCTACCGATTTGGGCAGCCGCAGCCGATTTGTGATCCAGGTTCCGGTTTTGCAGCCGACGCTTAAGAGTGTGGTAGTTGAGCGAGAGCCAGGGCTTGTGGTTTGGGAGTTTCAGGGTTTTTTTAAGGGGCGCGATCGCTGGGAGTGTAAGCCAGAAGCGCGAGGCACTCGTTTGGTAAATCGGTTTGAATTTGAGATTCCGAATCCGATCGTCCGCTTTGGGTTTGATACTTTTGCCGCTAAGTTGACGCGAGAAGATATGCAGGCTCAACTGCGACGGCTCAAGCGAGTGGCTGAGGAAGTTTATCAAAGTGTAAGCTAGGATGCTGACAATTATCGGTTACTCATCCGATTTAATAGTTGCTGAATCACATCGCGATCGTCAGCTTTCGGCATCATTTCTAAATACAGTTCTAAATCTTGTCGAGCCTCAATCCAGCGGTTGGTACGAAAGTAGAGAATGCCACGATCGCGCAGTTCTAGAGCCGCGTTGGGAAACAGTAAAAGGATACGTTCGATCGCAGCTAAGGCAGATTCAATTTGATTTTTATTAAGATAAATTGCTTTGAGATTAGTCAACATTCGGGCTAAAAGCTGTCGATTACTAATGGTTTCTAAAAACTGAGGCTGCATCTCAACAGGCTGACCAAAAAGTTGACTTAAGCGGTCTTGACAGTCTTGAGGAAATAGAATTTCGCCTTGAGTAAACGGATCTACAAAGACTTCCATTTCTTCTTGATCAGGGCGAATCAGAAAATGTCCGGGCATCCCAATTCCCACCATTGGAAAATCGATTCTTTGAGCGATCGCTAGATAAACAACAGATAAAGTGATTGGAATCCCTGTGCGGCGATCAAGTACATCATTCAAGAAACTGTTGCGGGGATCATAATAGTCTGTTGTGTTGCCGACAAACTTTAGCTCATCAAACAGATAGCGATTGATGGTTTGCAGGGTTTTGAGCGGATAAGGTTCCAACGGAAGGCGTTTACGAATTTCTTCAGCAATGTCATCTAATCGGGTGAGATAGCGATCGACCTCTAAAGTTGGATATTCTTCTTGTGCGATATGAAGGGCTGCTTTTTCCAGAATAATATGTTCATCGAGTTGACGCACTTCTTGATAAAACTGTTGGCGAGCGAGGGAAAATTCCATTGTTTCAGTGGGAGGTTCTCTTTCTAGATTATCAACTTCTATCTATGAGAAAAAGCTATTTTTTATAATCTTCTCCGGAGCCGTATTTCCAGGCTTGAATCCAACGATTCCAATAATATTGTTGAATTGGTAATAAATTTTTTGTCCAGGGTGTCAAAGTTTTGCCAAATGGATAAAGCAATGAATAGGTTGCCAAACTACTGAAGTGTTTGGCCCAATCCAATAATGTCAAAATACCAACTTGTGGAATGATTTTAAGCACCAGTTTGGGATGAGAAAGTCCTGTCTTCATTAAGGTTTGAAGTAGGGGAATAAACTGGACAACATCTTGTAGAAAAGGTTTGAGAACGGGATCTCCTAACTGCTGCATTTCTTGAAAGACGATCGCCAGCAATTCATTGATTTGATTGGGTTCAATCTTTTGGTCAACGCCTACGCTCATCGCTCGCTGAAAGAGCCAGGTTACTGTGAGATTTGGCTGATAGGGCTGTAGAGGGGCCAACCCATCTCGATGCAAAACATCAGTTTCCAACGCTTCATGAATCCCTTCTGTCAAACGTTTTAGATGGCGCACCATTGCCCCAAATCCTCCAAAACTCAGGGGAGACTGACTGCCGCTACTATCGCCAACAGGCAGAATACGATCCCATTTTGGCTTGAGGGGACTGTCACGATAGCAGGGAAAAAGTCCGAATAAAACGCGCTCAAATTGAAGCTGAGAGAGTTTAATCTTTTGGTATTCAGGTAATAGACGAAAGTACTCTTCAAACAGCGTTTCTAAAGAGATGCGATCGACTTCTGCATCCAAATAAGTAAACAGATAAGTTGTTCGACCGTCCCTAGCCGGAAAAGCTTCCCAAAAATATTGGCACTGATTTTGTATCGGTGTAAATGACACAATTAAATCACCCGACTTATTTTCAGGAAATCCTTTTGCACAACTGCCTACAACTAAACAGACTGCATCTGGTTTTTTGCCTTGTCTAGCTTGCCGCACGATCGGCGAAAAATGCCCCATCGCATCTAACATTAATCGGGCAGTAAATTCTTTTTGAATAGAAACGCCATTGGGATGCACAGTGACTTCTTGAAAGGGCGTATTTTCAAATAGCTTTCCACCTGAATTGCAAAATTTTTGTTTTAGGGTTTCTAGTAAGAAAACGGGATCGACTCCGTTGTTGAGCACATCTTTAGCAAAGACTTCAGAACCCCCTGAAAAGCTAACTCGAACGGGGTTAAATTGAGTAGCGATCGCGCTCTCTAATTCTTCTTCAGTCAGCAAACCTAACTCAACAAATACCTGAAGTTCTTGACGAGAAATATTCCATTCCTGCTCTCGTCCTCGCAAAATCCCCCGCTCTAATAAGGCAACTCGCCACCCTTTTTGAACCAGCGCCGCTCCGATCAAAATTCCTAATGTGCCGCCGCAGATAATGACATCATAATCAAGCGTTTCTAACCAAACACCACTTTCTTGAACCACCTGGGAAACAGCTAATCGATCTTCTCGAAGAGAACGCCACAATTCATCGGTGCGCCTCAATCCACTCAAGACATCGCCTGCAAGTTGCGAGAGAATTTGTTCGGTAAGAGTCATGGAAATTTAGTGACAGCCTTTTTCAAAAGTCTACCGTGACGCACGACTAAAGCAGGCCGCCGCATTTTGCCCCCCAAACCCAAAACTAAAATTTAAAACATTCTCAATCGAGGACGACCCTTTGTGACTAGCTTGAACGTGATTGACTTGAAGAGACCGCGCCTCTGTCACAAAGTCCAACTCAAATTCAGGCGATCTCAACCCCACACAGGGCGGCAATCTCTGCTCCCGCAGGGCCATCAAACAAAACGCAGCCCCCAAAGCGCCAGACGCTCCCAAAGTGTGACCCGTTGCTCCCTTAGTTGAACTGACCGGAACCCCTTGTGGAAAGAGAGTTTGGATCAAATGAGCTTCAGTGCGATCGTTAACTTGCGTCGAGGTTCCGTGAGCATGAATGTAATTAACTTTCTCAGGGTTCAAGCCACTTCTCTCTAAACAGTGCTGAATGGTGGCGATCGCGGTGCGTCTATCGAGGGCTGGCGCACTGACATGAAACCCATCTGCCGTCAGCCCAAATCCTCGAATTTGACCATAAACGCTGGCTCCTCGACAGCTTGCCAACTCCGCAGTTTCTAATACCAAAACGGCTCCCCCTTCACCAAGAACTAAGCCCTCCCGATCGCCATCAAAGGGATAGCAACCCGTTTGTGCCAATGCCCCCATGCGATCGAACCCAATCAGCGTCAAGGGCGTAATCGCAGCCTCCACCGCTCCCACAATCACTCGGTCACACTGCCCGGATTGAATCAGTTCATAGCCTTGAGCGATCGCCCAAATTCCAGTTGCACAGGCGGCCATCGGTGAAAAAACAGGAGCATGAGTTTTGAGCAGTCGAGCCGCCGCGATCGCAGCAGAATTAGGCAACGTTTCTAGCCAATTTTCTAGCAGCGTTGGGTTGGAGTGAGTCGTCAATTTTTCCCAAGCGGATTGATTGCCCCGACTCGACCCGATCACCACGCCACAATCTGCCAACGGCAAAGAAAGTCCAGCGTCTTGCAGCGCATCCCAGACGATTTGCTCAGTCAAGTCCACCAACCCAGCAGGATATTTGTCAATCAGTGCTAGAGGTTTTGGCGGCAGTTGTGGAAAGGGTTGATAAAGTTGAATACTCGATCGCCCTTTCAATAAACCACTCCAACTAGCTTCAAGATTTCCTAACGCTGAGACAAGTCCGATCCCAGTCACCACAACATCCATGTCTGAAGCTAACTTGTGAATGTAGTCAGTCTGATACGAATTCCCTAATTTGCTGGACAAAAGCGGCAAAGACGGTAGACCTCAGACTAAACTCGCTACAACAAAATCCCCAACTTCTTTGAGAAATCGGGGATCTATCTAAAGAGCCTCGCAAGTTTAGGACAGTCTGCCTTGATGCAAACCTGAAGCCGCTATGAGATTCCTAACCCTTCTTGAGCTTGTCTAATCCCTGGGTGACTTTGGCAGACTCAATGCGATCGCCCTGTTGAATCTTATCCACCACTTCCATTCCCTGCGTCACATAGCCAAAGACTGCATAGCTGCCATCCAAAAATTGCAGATCAGACAGGGCAAAGTAAAACTGAGAAGACGCTGAATCGGGAAACGCCGATCGTGCCATTGCTACCGCGCCACGAGTGTGTTTGAGCTTGGGTGCGCCAGAATCGAGAATCTTGCTGTAGACGATCGCATCACTTGTCTTCTCAGGCTTGATTTCTAAGGGAATATTACGAGCCTGTCCCGTTGCTGGATCAGTAAACCCGCCCGTCCCTAACTGCTCTAAAGGAAAATTAGGATTTTTGCCTTGGGGATCGCCACCCTGCACCACAAATGGCTGAGGTTCTCGCACGACTCGATGAAAGACTAAACCATCGTAAACCTTGCGATCGACCAGATCCACAAAATTGCCAGCCGTGACAGGGGCATCAGTCCCATCGACCTCGATTGTAATGGGCGACCCTTTCACCGTCATTACGACTGTCGCCTTCCCGTCTAGCCTGGGCACGCCTGCCGCTTGCGAAGTTGCCTGAACGCTTGGGATCGGAGAAGCTGCCGAAGGGGAAGCAGTTGGCGGAGCGGTCGGAGCCGAAGAATTTGCTTGTGAGCCGCATCCAGCGATCGCGAAGATGGCAACCGCCAACGTGGATAATAGCCAATTTCGGATTTTTGTCTGCATTTTTAGTTACCCTTCCAACAAAGTCACCTCAACATACTAAGCAAAAAGGCCCAGTTGCAACCAGGAATTAGCCCAGATCATTGTAAAAGTAAGTTTGAGGGTTAGGCATGTAGAGCTACAGTCCTTCTAGCGGCACACCCAAAAAGCGAGCCAGTTCCGCCGCCTGATTTTCTAATTCTGAGAGGGGCAGAGGTTCACCTACTCGCGTCAATGGGATATCACGCATTCCTTTAACCCGCAAATAAAGCGATCGCTTGGGGCTGATCCCTTCTCTCAGAGTGGCTTTTACAGCCTGCACATCCGATGCCTTAAAGTTCAACTCAATTTCGCGATTCTTCCCCGGAAATCCCCAGCGAAAGATCTTTACATCACCCGTCTGCTTGTTGAATTCGTTGTAGCCGCCTCCCAGATTCCAAATCACGGACAGCCACAGGTAAATTGCCAGTAGCGTGCCAGCCGCTCCATACAAGCCCATCGCCAAACCCTGCGGCACAAAGATCAGCGTCGTTGGGTCGGCAAAGGGCAGAAGGTTAATCTTTAAATAGCTAGAAATTCCTGCTAGGAGAAATCCGGTCGCACCGAGCGAAATAACCGTCGCCCACCAGTAATTGCTAAATCGTCGAGAACCCAAAATCTCTTTGCGTAAAATCAGGTTAGTAGGAGTTGTCTGTGCAGTCATAGGACATTCATTGCCTGAAGAAGAGATGACAAAATCAGAGTTGCAGCCGTTGACTGATAAGCTTTACAACAGATCGAGATGCAAAGCTGAGAAACAGGGGTCTAAAAAGTTGGCAATTCTAGAGCAACCTCTAAACCAGTATATTACGCCCCACATTCACCTCGGCAAAAGAATCGCGATCGACAGCACATGTTAAATCGTTAAGAGAAACAAAGCTTTATGACAATTAACCCTGAGCAAAAATACTCAAATAGTCATTTCGTCTCAGGAAGGCATGAATTTTCTTGAACTGCTGAAACCATTGGTATTTCTGATGTTTTCAGAAAATTTGATAAAAAGTTTGCTGAGATTTGACGTTTCGCTTTGTAAAATTTCTGATTTCTCTTATTATATGTAGACATATAAACGCGTTCACTCTAGAAAACTCGCATTTTAGTAAAGACTACGAGGGTTTAATTCATGACCATTGCAGTTGGACGCGCGCAACAACCGAGCAGAGGCATTTTTGATGCCCTGGACGACTGGTTGAAACGCGATCGCTTCGTCTTCATCGGCTGGTCTGGTCTTCTGTTGTTCCCCTGCGCCTTCATGGCTGTGGGGGGCTGGATGACCGGCACCACCTTCGTCACCTCCTGGTACACCCACGGACTCGCGTCCTCGTACCTCGAAGGCTGCAACTTTCTGACCGTTGCCGTCTCCACCCCTGCTGACAGTCTGGGACACTCCCTACTGCTGCTGTGGGGACCGGAAGCCCAAGGTGACCTGACCCGCTGGTTCCAAATCGGCGGACTGTGGTCATTCGTGGCGCTGCACGGAGCCTTCGGACTGATTGGCTTCTGCTTGCGTCAGCTAGAGATTGCCCGACTGGTGGGCATCCGACCCTACAACGCCATCGCCTTCACAGGACCGATCGCCGTGTTTGTGTCGGTGTTTTTGATGTACCCGTTGGGGCAATCGAGTTGGTTCTTCGCCCCCAGCTTTGGGGTGGCGGGCATCTTCCGCTTTATTCTGTTCATCCAGGGCTTCCACAACTTCACGTTGAATCCGTTCCACATGATGGGCGTGGCGGGCATCCTGGGTGGTGCGTTGCTCTGTGCGATTCACGGCGCAACCGTGGAGAACACGCTGTTTGAAGATGGCGAAAACGCCAACACCTTCCGGGCGTTCAACCCGACGCAGAGTGAAGAAACCTACTCAATGGTGACGGCAAACCGCTTCTGGTCACAGATCTTTGGGATTGCCTTCTCCAACAAGCGCTGGTTGCACTTCTTCATGCTGTTTGTGCCCGTGACGGGGTTGTGGATGGCCTCGGTGGGCATCATCGGTCTGGCGTTGAACTTGCGGGCGTATGATTTCGTCTCGCAGGAGCTACGGGCGGCTGAAGACCCAGAGTTTGAGACGTTCTACACCAAGAACATTCTGCTGAATGAGGGCATCCGCGCTTGGATGGCTACTCAAGATCAGCCTCACGAAAAATTTGTATTCCCCGAAGAGGTTCTGCCCCGTGGTAACGCTCTCTAATAATTCAACCATTGCGGGTAATCGCGACCAGGAATCTTCAGGATTTGCCTGGTGGTCTGGAAATGCCCGCCTCATCAATCTCTCTGGTAAGTTGCTGGGTGCTCACGTTGCCCACGCTGGTCTGATCGTTTTCTGGGCTGGAGCAATGACTTTGTTTGAAGTCGCTCACTTCATCCCTGAAAAGCCGATGTACGAGCAAGGTCTGATTCTTCTGCCTCACTTGGCTTCTCAAGGTTGGGGCGTGGGCCCTGGCGGCGAAGTCATTGACATCTTTCCTTACTTTGTGGTCGGTGTTCTGCACCTGATCTCTTCTGCGGTTCTTGGGTTTGGTGGTATTTACCACGCAGTTCGCGGCCCTGAAACTCTGGAGGAATACTCCAGTTTCTTCGGCTACGACTGGAAAGACAAAAACCAAATGACCAACATCATTGGCTACCACCTGATCCTTTTGGGCGTGGGTGCGCTGTTGTTGGTTGCTAAGGCGATGGCTTTTGGTGGTCTGTATGACACCTGGGCACCTGGTGGTGGTGACGTTCGTGTGGTCACGAATCCGACTCTCAACCCTGCAATCATCTTCGGCTACTTGCTGAAGTCTCCCTTTGGTGGCGACGGCTGGATCGTCAGCGTTGACAACCTGGAAGATATTGTCGGCGGTCACATTTGGGTTGGACTCATCTGCATCGCAGGTGGACTGTGGCACATCTTCACCAAGCCTTTTGGTTGGGCGCGTCGCGCCTTTGTCTGGTCAGGTGAGGCTTATCTCTCCTACAGTATCGGTGCGTTGTCTTTGATGAGCTTTATTGCTTCCACGTTTGTTTGGTTCAACAACACGGCTTATCCGAGTGAATTCTACGGCCCTACTGGCCCTGAAGCGTCTCAGGCTCAAGCCATGACCTTCTTGATTCGTGACCAAAGACTGGGTGCGAACGTGGGTTCTGCTCAAGGCCCGACAGGTTTGGGTAAATACCTGATGCGTTCTCCGACAGGTGAAATCATTTTTGGTGGAGAAACGATGCGCTTCTGGGATTTCCGTGGCCCCTGGTTGGAGCCTCTGCGTGGGCCGAATGGACTTGATTTGAACAAGATCAAGAATGACATTCAACCCTGGCAGACTCGCCGTGCGGCTGAGTACATGACTCACGCTCCTCTGGGTTCAATCAACTCTGTTGGAGGTGTGGCGACAGAAATTAACTCCTTTAACTATGTGTCTCCTCGCGCCTGGCTGGCAGCCTTCCACTTTGTGATGGGCTTCTTCTTCCTGGTTGGACACCTTTGGCACGCAGGTCGCGCTCGGGCAGCGGCCGCTGGCTTTGAGAAAGGAATCGATCGCGAGTCGGAACCCGTACTCGCAATGCCTAACCTCGACTAATTGAGTCAGGTACTGAATAAAACTAGGGCCTCTGCACTTGATCGCAGGGGCCTTTTTCTATGGCATTCAATCTTCTGGTATCAAGCCTTCTCGCTCAATTTTGGATCTAACTCTGATAGAGAGTTGCGCTCGTCTCTAGAGAAGTCTTTGAGTATCGTGCTTACTCGTCACTTGGATTCGGCAATCGCTTCTTTGCAGCTTCGATTTCGTCCAGACGTTCCTCAATTAGCTGCCGCAATTTCTGGGCCATTGATAGCTTTTCCCACAGATGGTTTTCTGCGTAAGCGTTTACAAGACGCTCTCGAAGTCCTTCAATATCTACGCTCTGACGATCGGGCACAAATTTACTCTGTCTTTCTACGGGGCTATTCATAGATTAACTTCCTGTAGACAGTACGTTTTAATGCGTTTCATACATTATGCAGCGTTGCATTACTTATTGCTGCTAGTTGCAGCATTTTAGGTAGAGTGATACAGTAACGCTCAAGAAGTTTTTAGAGTGAATTATGAATCAACCAAGTTTCAGGGACGTGTATCGCCTCTATCTGATCGTGGCTGACTTTCCCGAAGAATTGCCCAGGGTGACTGGGCGCGCCTGCCACAAAATTGATGCGGATGATCATGTGCGGTTTCTCAAGCGAAAGGCAGGGCAGGGCAACTTTTATGTGGCATTTGACCTGGAGCCGCAAAAATTGAATCGAGATCCGGTTTCGTGCTGAAGCGATCGCGATTAGAAATCAAACGATCAGGCTTGAAGCGCGATCGTTCCACCTCAGAACTCGGAACTTGTAGCTCAGAACTCGGAACTTGTAGCTCAGAACTTGGAACTTGTAGTTCAGAACTCGACCACTCGACCTCAGAACTCGAAACTTCCACTTCAAAACTCGGAACTTCCACTTCAGAACTCGATCACTCGACCTCAGAACTCGGAATTTGCACCTCAAAACTAGAACCGGGATGTTCTGAACTCGAAAATTGCAGTAAAGAGTTCTCTTTTTCGTATTTTTTGTGCTATCGCTGTATCAAACCCTGATGAGTTCGCCCAAATTCATCCCTCATCCCTCCTCCCTTCCCATGAAAGCCAGCGAAGTCCTTAGACGCTATGCCGCCGAAGAGCGAGATTTTCGCTGTGCCAGGTTGCGCGGGCAGTCGTTTAGAGGACAAAACCTCTCTGGTGCCGACTTTAGCGAGGCAGACATTCGAGGAACGGACTTCAGCAACGCCATTTTGAAAAAAGCAAGTTTCGTCGGAGCAAACGCAGGGCTACCCACTAACTGGAAGCTTGGATTTGCCATCCTCTTTTGTTTAGGGTTAATCATCAGTTTTGTGGTTGCATTCTCTTTTATTCATGGTGGATGGTTCCTTTGGCGATCGAACCTTGAACTCAACTGGCTTGCCATTGCTATCTTTGCCCTCGTCTCCGCTGTCATTGCTTATCAGGGTTTAGAAGCGGGGTTTGTGGTGATTGCGATCGTGATGGCGATCTCCCTACTGCTTATGGGGCTTTCAGCACTGACAGGCGGTGAAATCATCCCTTTTACAATTGTGATCGTCTTGCCAGTTGTGTTGTCTCTGGGGGGTTCTGATTTGGTGGCTGGTTCGATAGTCGTGGCAACCATTGAGCTAGGGGCAGCCATTGGCTTGCTTGTTGCACCCCTCTACGGAGCGACCATGCTGGCTGGAGCATTAGCCGGGAAACAGTTTGGCAGTACACCCGATGTTGTAGAAGTTCCTCTTGACGTGATCGTGCCCTTATTTGCGGCCTGGGCGATTGCCCAAACCCTCCTAGGGGGTTACATGGGATGGCACACCCTCAAGGGAAATGACAAGTTTGCTTTGATTTGGAAAACCTCACTCGTCCTCTCGACGATCGGCGGGACTTCCTTTCGCGGTGCAGATCTGACCGCCGCAAACTTTACCAGAGCGACACTCAAAAACACGAATTTTACGAATACCTGGGAAAAAGACGCTCACGGCAAGAAGCATCGAGAACGCAAAACTATTTTGGACTGGGTGTGCTGGCAAGATGCCAAACAACTCGATCGCGCCAGAGTTGGCAATTCCATTCTGACAAACCCGGCTGTGCGCGACTTGCTCATCACTCGCAACGGCTACCAGAAATCATACATTGATGCCAACCTGCGAGCCGCAAACCTGGATGGGGTCAACTTAGAACAAGCAAACCTGACTTGGGCAGATTTGACCTGCGCCACCCTACACTATGTCAACCTGAAGAACGCCAATCTGACTGAAAGCCTTGTTCTCAATGCCGACTTCAGGGGGGCGACCCTCACCGGAGCTTGTCTAGAAGCCTGGAACATCGACAGTCATGCCAACTTAGAGCAGGTAGATTGTCAACATGTGTATTTGTTGCGAAACGAGCAAGAACGCCGCCCCAGTAGCGGCAACTTTGCCCCCGGTGAATTCACCAAACTCTTTCAAGAAGTCCTGAACACCGTCGATCTGATTTTCCGCAACGGCATCGACTGGAAAGCCTTTGTCGTTGCTTTTAAGCAAGTGCAGGTCGAAAACGAAGAGACCCCGCTAGAAATCCAGAGCATTGAGAATAAAGGCGATGGCGTTGTGGTGGTGCGAGTCAGCGTCCCGCACAATGCCAATAAGCCAAAAATTCACAGTGAGTTTAACCAGCAATATGAACTTGCTCTCAAAGCGATCGAAGCCCGCTATCAAGCAGAACTGCAAGCCAAAGACAGCGACATTACCTACTACCGTCAGCAAAATACAGATATGTTAGGAGCCATTCGCTCACTGGCAAATCGACCAATCAGCATCATTAACGAGAACAAGCTTATGAGCAATAGCAGCGACCAAAGCCGCAACCTCAACGTCGGCGGCAACCTCAACGCCACAGGTTCCTCCTTCAACCTCGGTGAAATCAGCGGCAACCTCACCAACACCCTCAACCAGCTATCCGCCCACCCCCAAGCCGCCGAACTCGCAGACTTGCTCAAGCAGTTACAGCGCGCGATCGAGTCCGACCCCGACCTCACGCCCCCCGACAAAACCGAAGCCCTAGAGCAAATCGGCACTCTGGCAAAAGCCGGAGAAAACCCCCAAGACAGCACTCTCAAGAAACTCGCCGCCACTTCAGTCAAAATTTTGAAAGGGACAGTCGCCGCCCTTCCCAGCACCGCCACGATCGTCGAAGCCTGTAGTAAGCTGTTACCGCTGATCAGCAAAGCGTTAGGACTGGGCTGAGTGCCGCGATTAACGAATGGAACCGCAACTCAGAGACATTCAGCTATACACAACAGCCAGCGGCAAAGTGCCCTTCACACAATGGCTAGAAGCGCTGCGAGACATCAAAACTCAAACTATTATCAATAAAAGACTCGATCGCGTGCGTTTGGGCAATTTGGGCGATCATCGCTCTGTCGGCTCCGGTGTCTACGAGTTGCGGATTGACTACGGCTCAGGGTATCGCATCTACTTCAATCAGATTGAAACCACGATCGTCTTGTTACTCTGCGGTGGCGACAAAAGCACCCAAAACAGTGACATCCTCAAGGCAAAAGAATACTGGGAAGATTATGAACAACGTCAAAGCGCCCGTGAGTCATAGCTATCAGGACTATTTGATCTCGCGCCTGAGCGATCGCACCTACGCAGCGACCTATCTAGAGACACATCTTGAAGAAGCCACCGCTGAACCTGACGTACTGCATCTAGCGCTGCTAAATGTATCTGAGGCGCTGAGTCGATCACACCCATTGCTGCAAGCAGCCGACCATCAACAAAAGCTCGACGATTTACTAAGTCAACCGGGAAGTCAAGCCATCCAAAGTTTAGCGGACTGGTTAAATCAACTAGGACTGAAGCTAACGGTTGTCGCTCAACCGCCCACTTCTAACCTTAGTGAGATGGGCAGCACCCATTCGATCAATCCCCTGCATTCCACCTTTTGCCATGCCGAACTCGCAGACTTGCTCAAGCAGTTGCAGAGCGCGATCGAGTCTGACCCTGACCTCCCCAACAAAGGCAAAGCAACCGCCCTCGAACAAGTCAAAACTCTGGCAGAAGTGGCACAAAATCCTGATCAGACTGAGAAGAAAAGCCTGGGCACTCAGTCCGTTACGTTTCTCAAAAACGCAGCTTCGTTTCTCCCCGACACCGCCAAACTTGCAGAAGCTTGTACAAAACTACTGCCTCTGATCAGCAAAGCTCTAGGATTGGAATGAGTCATTAGGGAACTTCTGCGATCGAGTCCGGGGTGCTTGAGCCGTCACTCAATCTGTAACCTCTTCACCGACCTGTAACCTCTTCACCGACAATGAGGTTTGTTCCTACAGTCAAAAACCTACAGTCAAAAACCTATGGAAGTGATTCCCGCGATCGACCTGCTCAACGGTAAATGTGTCCGACTGTATCAGGGCGACTACAACCAATCAGAAGTGTTCAATGACGACCCGGTTGCGGTAGCGCAGCAGTGGGCTGAGGAGGGGGCAACTCGGCTGCATTTGGTGGATCTAGATGGAGCCAAGGTAGGAAACCCGGTGAATTTGGCAGCGATCGCCGCGATCGTTCAAGCCGTAACGGTGCCTGTCGAAGTTGGGGGCGGACTGCGCGATCACTCCAGCGTTGCGGCTTTACTGGCGACGGGTGTCCGGTGGGCTATTTTGGGAACAGTTGCCGTCGAGAATCCTAAGCTTGTCGCTGAACTGTGTGGTGAATTTCCGGGGCAAATCATCGTCGGCATCGATGCCCGAAATGGAAAAGTGGCGACCAAAGGCTGGCTAGAAACTTCAGAAGTGTTGGCGACTGAGTTGGCAGAACGAATGGCCCAGTTGGGAGCCGCCGCCATTATCTACACCGACATTCATCGAGACGGAACTCTACAAGGGCCCAATCTGGCGGCGCTTCGAGAATTGGCTGCGGTAGTCGCGATTCCTGTCATTGCGTCGGGGGGAGTTAGCTCGGTAACGGATTTGCTGAGTTTGTTGGCGTTAGAACCGCAAGGGGTGACCGGAGCGATCGTCGGGCGTGCCATTTATACCGGAGACGTGTCCCTCAAGGAGGCGATTCGAGCAGTAGGACAGGGCCGCTGGCAGGACATTCCACCTGACTTTGGCTCATCTGCGATCGGCTAACCTGCCTGTAGAGTGAACAGTTTGATATTGAGCTTACAGAAATTTAGCCAAACGCTATATCTGCTGCTATCTTAGGGTGAAAGCAATTGAATAAGAGCAAGTCATCGTCACATGGGAATAACTTATCGGCGGGTTCTGCTGAAGATCAGTGGTGAAGCTCTGATGGGCGACCTGTCCTACGGGATTGACCCTGCTGTTGTCACGGGTATCGCCCAAGAGGTGTCAGAAATCGTGGCCAATGGAGTACAGGTGGCGATCGTAGTGGGCGGCGGCAATATTTTTCGAGGGGTCAAAGGGGCGGCGGCAGGCATGGATCGGGCCACCGCTGACTATATTGGCATGATCGCCACGGTGATGAATGCCATGACCCTGCAAGACGCGCTAGAACAATTGGGAGTACAGACACGAGTGCAGACTGCGATCGCCATGCAAGAAGTCGCAGAACCTTATATTCGTCGTCGGGCGATGCGTCACTTAGAGAAAGGTCGTGTAGTCGTGTTTGGGGCGGGGTCAGGTAACCCGTTCTTTACGACAGATACGACTGCTGCTCTGAGAGCCGCCGAAATCAATGCAGAAGTGCTGTTTAAGGGGACGAAAGTAGACGGCGTGTATGACGCAGATCCGACTCACAATCCTGACGCAAAACGCTTTCAAAGTCTGACTTATTCTCACGTTTTGACCCATGATTTGAAAGTGATGGACAGTACCGCCATCTCATTGTGTAAAGATAACAATATCCCCATTGTTGTTTTTGACATGTCAGTTCCCGGAAACGTAAAACGGGCAGTGATGGGAGAACCTATCGGAACGATTGTCGGAGGTTTTTGTGAAGTTTGCTGAAGTCGAAGACCATATGAAGAAGGCGATCGAAGCCGTTCAGCGGTCGTTTAATACAATTCGTACGGGTCGGGCTAGCACCAGTCTGCTAGACAAAATTTCGGTCGAATATTACGGGGTGCCTTCATCTCTTAAGTCTTTAGCCAATGTCAGTACGCCTGATTCGAGTACGATCCAGATTCAACCCTACGATCGCTCCAGTCTGTCGATTATTGAGAAAGCAATTTCGATGTCTGATTTGGGGTTGATGCCCAACAATGATGGCTCGGTGATTCGGCTCAATATTCCGCCGTTGACGAGCGATCGTCGTAAAGAGCTAGTCAAACTGGCCGCCAAATATGCAGAAGAAGGCAAAGTTTCGATCCGTAATATTCGCCGTGACGGAATTGATACGGTGAAAAAACAGGAAAAAGACAAAGAGATTTCTGAAGACGAAGCCAGAGATTTGCAGGACAAAATTCAAAAACTCACTGACAAATACATTGCTGAAACTGAAAAGGTTTTAGCGCAAAAAGAAAAGGATATTACGACTGTTTAATTCTTCCAGCTTCGTTAGAAATTTGATGGAGGCGATCCGTTCTTTGGGTCGTCTTTATTTTATGGGTTCTCCCCAGTATGTAACATAAGATCGGAGAATTTTTTAGAGGTAGAAGTTATTCTTCCAACATCTGAGCAAGGAGTGATATGTATTATCTTGTGCCAGTCTCTAACTGACTGCTTTCGCTCTATTGAGGTTTTGCGCCTAGACAAGCGGGATGGCTCAATCTTCATTTTTGCTGGAGAAGAACTTCAGATTCAAGTTAGTCGCAATGGGCTGTGGAGATTTATTGCATGAAGCCAGATTTTAAACTGATGAGTAAGTCCGAATTACGAGCTTATGTGCTTAAACATCGAGGCGATCGCGAGGCGTTTTATAACCTAGTCGATCGTTTGAAAGACGACAATCAAAATACACAGTGGAATCCCTTTCCTCAAACACCAGAAGATTTAGCAGCGATCGAGGAAGCTATTCACAATCAAATTAGAAAGATAGAAGAATCTTAGAAATTTTCAAAGAGGTTCAACAAAATCACGATGCAGGAAAACTTTATCTATGTGGTGACTGATGATAGTTCTGAATTGGCTCCACTAGAGGGGCAGAGAGGTTGGCGAGAAGAAGTCCAGCAGCGCGTGGCGGGTCTCAAAGAAGTGAAGCTGAATGTTACAGAACTAGAGAAAAAGATGGCAGCCTTTTTGCAAGTTGTTGGACGATTGTTTCAGCAAGCAGAGCAGCAGGCGCTTACAGAGCAATCATCAGAAAAGATATCTGGGATGCAATTAGCTGAAGTTGAGTTGTCTGTAGAGATCAGTGGAGAGGGAGAGATTAAACTAGTAGCAGGAGGAAAAGCGACTGGCAAAGGCGCAATCAAAATGAAGTTTACGCGCATTGCTTCAGAATAAATGGCTAAGAACTGGGCGATCGTAATCGGCATTAATCAGTATCGCTTTCTGCAACCGCTCAGGTACGCTAAGCGAGACGCTGAGTTGATGCAAAATTTCTTGTTGAACGATGCTGGATTCGATCGTGTTTTCTTCTTCTCTGATGATTCCTCTCCACTTGGCGATAAATCCACCGAACCCTTCCGAACAAACCTGCTGCGGGTAATGCGACAAATCTTTGAGCAGCCATTTATGGGAGCAGGCGACAACTTTTGGTTTTTCTTCAGTGGTCACGGAATTCGTTATGACGATCGTGATTATTTGATGCCTTTGGATGGCGACTCAGAAGATGTGGAGAATACGGGGATTGCGACCCATGATATTACCGATCGCTTACGTCGCTGTGGCGCAGACAATATTGTGATGATGCTGGATGCGTGTCGCAACGACAGCAAAAAGAGTGGTCAAGGCATTGGTCGCCAAACAGAAGAAGAGGCACGGCGTACAGGTGTCATTAGTATTTTCTCGTGCAGTCCTGACCAGTATTCTTACGAAATCGAAGCAATTCAACAAGGGGCATTTACAGCAGCGTTGCTCGAAGGATTGGGAATTCGGGGTCGATGTGCCACGGTTGAGCGATTAAATCAATATCTTGAAAATCGTGTTCCAGAAATTGTTCGGCAACATCACAGCAAAGCACAGCAAACGCCTTACACCATTGCAGAACCGATCGGGCGATCGAATCTGATCCTGATTCCGAAACACGCAGACTTCTCCGATATTGCAACCCTAAAAAATGACGCTTATCAAGCAGAAGTTAGTCAAAACGTGGCATTGGCAGAACAACTTTGGATTCGAGTTCTAGCAGCAGCATCTGGGCAGGATATGGATGCAGTAAGGGCACTACAGAGAATTGAACGATCACGGTTGGGAAATACTGATCAATCATATGTAGTTGACCAAACACAAACAGGTTCTGTTAAAGGCGAAAATTCTGGAACTTTGCCTCTCCTGGTTTTTCAAGCCGTTCGCAGAAGCATTAATCGAGCAATTGAAGCAACTCCCGGCTATCTTATTGGATCAATCCTTCTGCTGATAGCGGTACTGTGGATAAGAAAAACAGGAGGTGCTTTTTCGTTTAACCAAACCACTCCACCTGTTGGTCAAGTACCCACTCCCGTAATTTCTGAGCGACCCACTTCTGGTCAAACTCCAGATGACCGTCTTTCGTTTCAAACTCCGAGTATTTCTTCTTCTCTTCAATCATTTGAAGTCAATGACTTAACAGCATTTGCGATTAAAAATTTCAGCCAAGGCAATCTTCAGACTGGCAATCAAGCTGTAGAAGCGTTACTCGATCGTGGAGCTATCACCGCCGCCGAAACAGCCTTTGCTTCTGTTCCTGCTAATCAACGCGACATACCAGAGATTAATTTTCTACACGGCAGAATCGCCTGGCAATCAATCGCTCGTGGCAACCGCAACTATGATCCGGGAGATCCGCGCCGTTATTGGGAAGCCGCCACCCAAGGCAAGCCTGATCCGCTTTACTTTAATGCCCTGGGCTTTGCTTACTATGCAGAAGGAAATTTGCAAAGGGCAACAGATGCCTGGTTTCAATCACTCAAGTTAAGCGAAGAACAGAAAAAGAATGGTGCCCCTTCTCAAGATGTGCTGACAGCCTATGCGGGTTTGGCGCTGGCTTCTCTCAAATCTGCCTCCAGTCAGCCTCCCGCTCAAAAAGTTAGACTTCGAGGTGAAGCGGTGAAACTGCGCGATCGCGTCAATAAATCCTCCCCCGATAGCTTCCTACCCGGAACACTCTATCGAAACTGGCTCTGGACTGAAGCTGCGATCGCAGACTGGAAAGCATTACAGGCAATAAAGTAGCGCGTGAAAAAAGTCTTTTCTCCCAAATTTGAAAGCTTACAAAAACGAAATTTAGACTGAAATTTGTACAGAATTTAGAATGTATTAGAATTTGGGCAGCAGGATTGATAGTTTTGATTCGCGATCGAGCAACCACACAGCAACTCGAAGAAATGCTTGAAGTCTACGGAATCTACATCAAAATAGCAGTGGATGTCGATCGTGGACTTCTCGTAGGTGGAGGAGAACTTCATGCAGATTGCGAAAAGGTTTTGCTCGAAAATGGCAGCACACAGCAAAGTATTTGGGGAGCCGATTGGGTGCCGCTGTTGCAGAAAATGCAGTATGAATCGATGATCAATCTTCGTCCTCGTCAAAACCGCTCAATGGAAATTCTTGACCCCAGAATTCGAGAAAAAGTCACTCAAATCACTCAACAGTTATTAGGAGGGTTATGAGAAATTGGAATCAACTAAAAGAACGATTTCTACGAGATGGGGTGCCAATTCGTTTAGGAGAACTTGCCTCTAACCTATCTAGAATTAAGTCTTTCTCGTATGAGGAAAGTTTGCAACAAGCTGTTGAGCAAATGCTACAAGAGAGTAAATTTTTTGTCGAATGGACGATTGGTGAAGTCGAGGCAAATGTCGCTGTTGAGTTAAATGAGTTGTACGCTCAACTGACTCGGTGGGAGAAAGATTTCTCAGGCCTTTGGGCAGACCTCGACCAACGTACCGAAATGAGCGAACAGGCACGGAAATGGTCAGACCGAATTTTAGAGCGATCGGACTTGCTCTCAGAATCAGTTCCTTTAAGGAAACAATGCTAGGAACTACCTGAGATTTTCCTACGAACCCGCAATCATGCCAGCCAGTAAAATAAAGCCCACTAACACATCGAGTCTGAGCGCGTGAAGTGTGTTTGGAAGTTTGCCCTGAGAAAGTTTGTAATATTGGTACGCCCAGCCGATCGCTGCCACCGTCAAACTCAACCAAAACGCCCATTCAAGCTGCATCACCTCACCTAACTTTGCCAGAAGCACGATCGTTCCTGTATAGAAAGCGCCGATCGCCTGCGGAGCATACTTGCCAAAAAATAGCGCACTTGAATTCACGCCAATTCGCTGGTCGTCTTCGCGATCGGGCAGGGCATACACCGTATCAAAAGCCAGCGTCCACAAAACCGTTGCGCCCCAAAGCAGCCAGGTTTCTTGACCCAAACAAGGAGTCGCCGCAGGAATCGCAGAACAACTGACCGCACTCCAACTGATCAAAACCGCAAACCCCCAAGCGATCGACAACACCAACTGAGGCACCGGAAAGACTCGTTTTGCGCCCGGATACAGCAAGATGACCGGAACAGCGGCCACACAAAGCCAAAACGTCAGCCGATTTAGATAAGCTGCCAGTCCATAAGCGCACACCAGCCCTACCAGCATGACGACGACACCAACCTTGATCGAGAGCGATCGCGACGCAAGCGGTCGGTTGCGAGTTCGTTGGACTTGAGGATCAATATTGCGATCCCACAAATCATTGGCGACACAGCCCGCCGCACTCGTGGCCAGCGTTCCTAAGACAATCACAGCGACCAGCATCCAAGGAGGCGTTCCTCTCGCAGATAGAAACACCGCCCAGAGCGCAGGAATCATCAAAATCAAGCGTCCTTCTGGCTTGTCCCAGCGCAACAGTCGAAGAACTTTGAGCCAGATAGGTTCGGGAGTCGTTAGCATAGAGGGTTTGAATTGAGCCTAATCAGCGTTCAAAAGCATCCAAAACTATTGTGCAACGGGCAGGGTAAAGAAAAACCGACTACCTTCTCCGTGGGTGGATTCAAAACCGATTTGACCGCCCTGGTTTTCGATCAAAAGCTTACAGAGAGAAAGTCCCAACCCAGTGCCCGAAATGTTGGCTCGATCGCGGTGTCGCACTCGATAAAATCGCTGAAACAAATGAGGTTGAGCCTCGATCGGAATCCCTAATCCTCGATCGCGCACCCACACTTCCACCGATCCCTCTGAATGTATTGCCCCAATCACGACAGCAGTCTGAGCAGGAGAATACTTGATGGCATTGGACACAAGATTGATCAACACTTGGGACACCTGCCAGCGATCGCCCCAAACCTCTGGCAAATCAGACTGAAATTCATAGGCGGCTGAATGATGAAATAGACCCATCACTTCTTGAACCAGAGCGCTAACTGAGAAGGCGATCGGCTGAGACACCAAAACCCCGGCTTCAAACCTTCTCAAAGCGACCAGGCTTTGCAGCATTTCTTGCAAATGTTCGACCTGTTGGCGAATCAGATCTAAAAATTCCTGACGCTGATCGTCATTCAAAGACGGCTCACCCAGCAAATGGACAGATCCTTGCAGCGAAGTCAGCGGCGTGGCGAGTTGGTGCAGCAATAAGTGGATAAACTCGGTTTGAGAATCCACCTGATCTTGCAGTTGTTGCTTTTCGTGAAGCAAGACTTCGAGCAGGTCGGATGTGTCCAGCAGAGGGGCAATCGGGCGATTTCCCTGAGACGGATTGTGGTTCTCACCAGGTAAAGGAACGTGAGACATCTCAGTTTAATCTCAGTTTGGGCGTTGAGTGCGAAAGAGATCATCTGCGGCCGTTCAGGAAATGCCTTGGCACTTGACGAGCCTAATTATTCAGATTATTTCATTATGTTACAAATCTAAAGTTTTTTAGCAAGTTGGACGGCAAGCATTTCTACCTGAAGAGATTTTGTCTGATGAATTGTTGTAAAAACGACCTGAGAAACTCTTAAGATCAACCTGACCCTCGATCTGCAACCTCTTCTAATCGTCCTCCGTCAAGATAGAAAGTAGACCGCGACCCATCAACTGTCAGCTACGCATCTATCTTCTAACCCGTTAAAAATGCTACAAAGTTTCTGTTGCCGATCGTCCCATTCTGCCCCGCAAGCCGCTTCATCGCATGGTTAAATCAACCTATACCCCTCCCGAAACGTTGATCAATATTCCTACGCTGCCCAGCGATCGAGACCGCATCCTAGCGGCAATTGATGTGGGGACAAACTCAATTCATATGGTTGTGGTTCGCATTCAGCCCCGATTGCCTGCGTTCACAATCATTGCGCGAGAAAAGACGACTGTGCGATTGGGCGATCGCTGCAAACAAACGGGACGACTCACCCCAGAAGCGATGACACGGGCAACGGACGTACTAAAGCGCTGTCAAGAAATTGCCAAAAGCCTCAACGCCGAACAGACGATCGCCGTCGCCACTAGCGCAGTCCGAGAAGCCCCAAATGGACAGGAATTTTTGCAGCAGATCGAGGCAGATTTGGGGCTGTGGGTCAATCTGATCTCAGGGGTCGAAGAAGCTCGGAGAATCTATCTAGGTGTGCTTTCGGGGATGCAGTTTAATGATCAACCCCATGTGATCATTGACATTGGGGGTGGCTCAACTGAGTTGATTTTGGGTGACGGGCACGAACCGCGAACTCTCAGTAGCACCAAGATTGGAGCAGTCCGCCTGACTTCAGAACAGATCACCACTGACCCCATTAGCCCCACCGAATTTCAGTATCTCCAGGCTTACATTCGCGGCATGTTAGAGCGCCCCGTCGAAGAGTTGCAGACTCAACTCAAACCAGGCGAAACCCTACGGATGATTGGCACGTCGGGCACGATCGAAACTCTGGTCAGTCTAAATGCTCGTGAAAAATTTGGCACGGTTCCCACTCCACTCAATGGCTGTCAAATCACCCAAAAAGACCTGCGTGAATGGGTCAATCGACTCCGAAAGTTGAGCTATGCCGATCGCCTTTTAATTCCTGGACTCAACGATCGACGCGCTGAGATCATTCTGGCGGGGGCAATGATTTTGCTCGAAGCGATGACTTTGCTCAAGGTGGAGGCGTTAGAAATCTGTGAACGATCGCTGCGCGAAGGAGTCGTCGTTGACTGGATGCTGGCCCACGGCTTGATCGAAGATCGGCTTCGCTATCAAAGTTCTGTCCGTCAGCGTAGCGTTCTCAAAAATGCTCAAAAGTATCAGGTCAATCTAGAACACAGTCAGCGCGTCGCTCAATTTGCCCTCAACTTGTTTGACCAAACCCGTGGTCTGTTGCATTCCTGGGACACCGATGCACGAGAACTGCTGTGGGCGGCCGCGATTTTGCACAACTGCGGGCACCATGTCAGTCACGCCTCTCACCACAAGCATTCCTATTACCTAATTCGTCACGCAGAACTGCTGGGCTATACCGAGATCGAGATTGAAACGATCGCCAATCTAGCCCGCTATCACCGCAAAAGCAGCCCCAAAAAACGTCACGACAGCTACCGAAATCTCACTAGCAAAAAACATCGTCGCATTGTTGAACAATTGAGTCCACTACTGAGATTGTCCGTTGCCCTTGACCGCAGACAAATCGGGGCGATCGCTGACATTCAGTGTGACTATATTCCTGACCTACAAGAGATGCGGCTGCTGCTACAAGCGACTGAGCCTGGCGAAGATTGTGCTTTAGAACTGTGGAGTTTGGACTACAAAAAGAGCAGCTTTGAGTCAGAATTTGGAGTCAAGCTTGTCCCCATTCTGAGAACAATTTCAGCTAGAAACCCTTGAAACTAGGTGAATTCGATGAGGTAAATTCGATGAGATTGTTCGCTTCGGTTATCAATTCGAGTCACTTCCAAATCCCCTACGAGTGAGGGATTTGGGGGGCTGCCCAGATTAATCATCGTAGCGAAAGATTTCACCGAATTCACGCTGTTTTACGTTACCCGCAAGGGGTCGCTTCACGTTACCTACAAAAAGTCGCGTTTTAGTTGCAGTAGAAAAGAATCAGAAATTGCTCTGAATTCAAGCTGTGAAGGGATTCAAGCGACTCCGTATTTTCTAGTAGGTAATCTTCATCATCTATTAGGTTTTCTTCACTGAATTTTTACAGAAATAGCGATAGGTTTGGGGGCAGGCAGCTTAATTTGCTTAAGTTTAGAGGAATCTAATTTCTTCACCTCAAAGTCGAATTTATGTAGGCATATTTCATCTGAGCTTCACGCTCCACTGAGTAAAAATACGGTATCTTCTCCTTAAAGGGTACAGATTTTCTACTAACTTCTCAGCGTGTTCTCCGTATTTTATCTATTAAGGATATTCACTGATAAACATACGGAGGCTTCTCAAAAAGCTTATCTGTCTTTAGTCTCGCCCCCGCTAAAGTGCTTAACCAGTAGGCTTTAAGTAACAAAGTAGACTTGACAACTACAGCGCCCAAGAATTACTCTGCCCGGTAATTTAATTTCTATAGATTGGTGCCTGAAATCACTTTCAGAGTAAATTTCCAGTTTCAAGAATGCGATCATGACCTTAGAAACTTCCATTCCTGCTCAAAGCGTAATTGGCTTTCCGGTGACTGCACTGCCGTTTGACCAGCAGATTTCAGTCATTCTCAAGTGGGCCAAAAGTCGAATCAGTAAAGTGGTCTGTGTCGCCAACGTTCACATGCTCACAGAAGCCTCCTGGGACCCTGCACTGGCCTCAGTTCTCTACAATGCAGATATTGTCACACCTGATGGGATGCCGCTCGTGTGGATGGTGCGACTGTTGGGCCGCTATTCGCAAGACCGAGTGGCAGGGATGGATATCATGATGTCGCTTTGCGATCTGGCTCCTTCTCAAAACATCAGCGTCTTTTTTCTTGGCTCCGAACCAGAAATTTTGGACAACATGCGGAGCCGCTTTGAGCGAGAGTTTCCTGACCTCACCATTGCAGGCATGGAGCCTTTACCGTTTCGTCCGCTGACCCCTGCTGAGGATGCGGCAGTCATTCAAAAAATTCATGAGAGCGGGGCAGGAATCGTCTTTGTGTCTCTGGGTTGCCCCAAGCAAGAATTTTGGATGGGACAGCACAAAAGCAGAATTCAGGCGGTGATGATCGGGGTCGGGGGCGTTTTTCCCATCTATGCAGGCATTCACAAACGGGCACCCTATTTCATTCGTGAATCAGGTCTGGAGTGGCTGTATCGTCTTGCTCAAGAACCTCGTCGGCTGTGGGGCCGCTACCGCAAAACGATCCCACCGTTTCTGTGGCTGGCGTGTAAGCAGCTTTTGAGTTCACAAGGGAAAATCCAGACTTCGAGCCGAGATTAAGCTTGAGATGGTCGAGGCTCGTAAATTAAATCGTTATCTATAGGATGTGTTGAGCTAACTCGATCGCGCCACCAGCCTGAAATCTTAAAATCGGTGCGTTTCGCATAGCTCTGCGTTAACGTCAGTTCGATGAATTCTTCGCTTTGCTTGCAGATCCCAAAAGGCTCCCTAAATTCCCCACGAGTAGGGGACTTTAAGACCAGATCTCCGACCCAAAGGTTTTCATCTGTAGGGGATTTGGGGGACAACCTAGATCTGCAACCAAAGCGAAGAAATTCATCGAATTCACGTTGATCAAAAAGTGTTTACAGCCGATCGAGCGAATTGGTATACCTGATCTAATTGACGCTCAACTCGCTTGATCGAGCCGTCTCCAGGCAGCGATCACGGTTTGAAGAGGCTGGGGTAGGTGAGTCTGAATGCTATCAGAGTATTGAACCGTACCAGCGCGAGTCGAAAGTGTAACCGTGATAATGTCTGCGGAGCCTGGAGTAGCGGGATAGCTGAGGCGATCGTACGCCTTGATCGCTGCCATAACCTGTTGAAACTGACGCATCTGCTGAGAAGAAATCTGAGTGGTTTGCAGCAAAGAAGCTGTGCCATTGGGGTTGAGGCGACTGCGAATCAATCGACCGTCTTGAAGCAGAACAGTTTGTTGCGTTTGACCCGCGAAGCCGCCACTAGCGATCGCTCGAAAAATGACGCTTTGCGGTAATTTGGGCAGGTCATTCACCGGAATCTGAACAGGCTTCAGTAATGTCTCTCTGGTGGATTGGTCAAGCTTCACCATCGATCCTGAGAAATTGGTGCGATAGACCCAGCGCTGTCCGGTTGCTTCTACCACCACGAGCCAACCAGGAACCAATGCCTGAGTACAAAAAGCTTCCTTCTCTGCCAGCCCCAGACAACCGTCGCTCCAGGTTCTTTGTTCAGCCTGGGTGATCCGCAGCGCAGAGCGAGATAGATTTGATTGCGCCACCGCGTCTCTGAAGACTGCATTTTCTACCGACGCTGGAAGTGATTGCTCCTGGATTCCTGCTACGCGCAAAACTCGTCCTTCGCGATCGGTGTGATAAACCCAGGTTTGCTGGTTTCTAGCGACAACTACGCGCCACCCCTCAACTAGAGCTTGACCACACAGTTCATCTGGTCTTGCCAACTCCAGGCAGCTATTTCGCCAGGTGCGCTTTTCAGCGGTTCTGATCCGCAATTTTTTGAGTGGCACTCTGACCCGACGAGACAGATCGCGCCGCACCTGATCCGCGATAAACTTTGGCAGGGCTGAGGAGCGATTGCTTCGCTTGAGCAGGTTGATGGGATCAGCAGACACAGGCTGCACCATTGGCACACCCGTCACCAGAGACAAGACCGCCACTAAAACAATCACAGACAAAAATTTAGTCGATCGGTTAAGTTGCATCGCAAAGCAGGATAACAAGAACTGCACTCCCAGACGCAGAGGTGAGGATAGCAAGTTCCAGGGTCAGGTTGACGAGTGCAAAACTTAATTTTCGACGGTGGACATCTCCGGCAAAGTGGGTAGGTTGCGATCGCGCATAAATTGATTAAACGCTTTGGGCTGCACGATGTACCAGACAATTCCCATAACTAAAATTGCTGCGACCAGCGCTGACAAGCCTGACACGATTTGATAGAGCGCCGCAGGATGGTGAGAATCTGGACGGATGGCACGCAGATTTTCTGCTCTAGAAACTCTGGAAACAGCGCGGGACGGCGGTCGAGCAGGACGAGTTGGTTTGGTCGCGGTGGCCACACGAGTAGACGAAGGCATAATGCCAACTGTCACTGTTGTAGACCGCATGGCTTGCAAATGTTGAGCCACGATCGGCGGGCGACGACCGCTACGAGTCCAGATCAACAGTGCCGACAGCGGAATTCCACAGAGATTGGCGATGCTTAATCCTTGAATGCGCTGTAACAGCGGTTGGTCATTACCAATCAGGGCCACAAGCCGACCAGGACTACTGCGTGACAGCCCATAAGCACATTCTGCAACCGTGAGCGCAAGCCGGGCCCGCCTGCTATAGATCTGTCCAGCAACGGGTTGGAGTGAGGAATGAGTCGCCCCAACGCCCGTCAATTGCCAATCGCTCTCACCAAAAAAGCGCACAAATTCTCTAGCGGTCTGCTCCTGATTGCGATCGACCCCAACTCGCCCTAGCGCCTGGATCTCTTCGTAGACTGCCTGGGGTACAAAACACCGTCCAACTCGTGAAAACTCTTGCCACTCGCGGGTTTGACCAGCCAGTAGCGCCGTGAGATCAAACAGGAGAAAAATGGGAGGTAATTCAGACATGGTTTTAGGGAGGTGACTCAACGGGAACTCTAAAGTATGAAGTGTAATTTATCACTGACCGTTTACGCTTCACACTTGATAACTTAAATTTCAACAACCTCACCCACCAATTCCGAGTCGTCCTGCCAAACTGGGTGTCAGGGGTAAAAGAATCGTAACCATTAAAAAGAGAGCCAGCAAGCCTAACGCCGCCCGTGCGTCATCGGGTTCTAACAATTCATTCAGGCTGGGGCGTTCTAAATTGCGCTGCAAGACCAAAATCACGATCGCCCAATATAATGCTAGCGGATTCACTAAAGACGTGAGAGCTAACAGGATCACGGTCGCGATCGTCGTCCAGCCTGCAATTTTGCGTCCGTAGATCGCTTGGACAATTCTGCCACCATCAAGCTGACCCGCAGGCATGAGATTGATCGCCGTGACGAGCAGCCCAATCCACCCCACAATGACCAAGGGATGCACAGCAATGACGGTCTGCTGAAGCGCACTGCCCAAGACAACTCGTGCCAAAGTTCCTACTAAAATCGAACCCTCAAAAAACTGAGTCGGCACCTTAAACAAACTGCCCTCATGAGAAAGCAGCAAGCCACCGATCAGCAAAATTAACGAAACGATGCCGCCAGCGGCTGGGCCAGCAAACGCGATATCAAACAACGCATTTCGGCTAGGCAGCAGAGACTCAAATCGAGTGATCGCCCCAAAGGAGCCAATTTGCCAGGTTGGAATAAACAAGGGAAAACTCAGGCGAACCTGATGCCGTCGTGCCAAAAACCAGTGACCCAACTCGTGAGCCGCCAAAATCGTGAGAATGCCACTGGCGATCGGCAACACTTCCCGGTATCGGCTCAAGTCGGTGTAAAAATCAAAGCCCAGTAGGAATCCAGACGTTTCTAAACAGGTTGCGATCGTTCCCGTCAACAAAACCCCTGCCAAAATCTTTTGGGTCAGCGTGGCAGGCTTGGGATCATTGGCGCTCGGTAAGATGACGACAACTGGCTTGCCATCCTGATTTTCGACCAGAAACAGCCGATAGCGATCGCCCAATTTGTCGTGCAGATTTTTGGAGAGGCGATCGTAGGTCGGTTCAATTTCACCTCGCAGATTACCTCTAAAAATCGCCCCATTCTGATAGGGGATCGTTTCGGTTGCAAAAAAAGTATCAATCCCAAAAATCCCTTGAATCGTCTTGAGATCCTCTAAGGGAATGGGCATCTCTTCAGGTTTTTCGAGGCTATCCGGTGAAGGCGTTGTCAGCGTCTGGGAGGGAGGCTCGATCGCCTGAGTTTCAAGATTGTCAGTTTCAACATTGGATAAAGTAGACGCTCGTTTGGTCAAGACTTCCTGACCTGCTGCCCGGAGCCGTCGCCCAATTAAAATATAAGAACCAGTAGAAATGACAAATAACAACAAGACACCCGCCAAATTGAGGTAGATGCCCACCGAAAACAAACCAAAAAATAGCAGCCAGGGAGCCATCAGCACAACCGACTGCAACCAGTCCAGAATACCAATTTTGCCAAAGGGTCTGGCCCGATAATAGCCCCAACCCAAAATCCCTAAAGCCACTAGCACAGTTAGCGCAGTAATCATCTCCAAACCCCTGTAAGACAATGCTTACGCTCGATCAAGCAGAGAGCGCTTCTAAGTCTACTCTATCGAAGTTGGGGGTCTGTGGAGCGATCGGATTTGAGGAGAAATTTGAGTTGGGGAAGGGTGGAGGAGGTTGAGCTATAGACTTTAGACTTCGGACTTTAGACAGAAAGCATTTCGAGTTGTAACGTCTCGATCTAACGTCTCTACTGGTTCTTGAGTTTGACAATCTGATCTAACACGCTGCGATAGCCTTCTGCTTGACCTTGTTGGAGGTAGAGATCGCCTGCTTGTCTCAGATCAGTCAATGCTTCTTGACGATCGCCCAGGCTGGCAAGCAATACGCCGCGATGATAGTAAGCATCTGCACTGGTTGAATTGATCCGTAAGGTTTGGCTAAAGTCAGCGATCGCCCCGCGCGCATCTCCCAGATCCATTCTGGCTTTGCCGCGATTTTCGTACGCTCTGGCATCGGTGGTGTCGAGACTGACGGCTTGGGTGTAGTCTGCAATCGCCCCGGCTCGATCGCCCATTTCTGACCTGGTTTCGGCACGGCTGACGTAAGCGGCCGCGTAATCTGATTTGACCTGCAACGCCTGAGTGTAGTCAGCCAGTGCGCCCTGTTTGTCTCCGACAGAGGCCTTCAAATCGCCGCGACTTTTTAACACTTCTACATTGTCGGGCTGGAGTTTGAGGGCTTGATTGTAGTCAGCGATCGCCCCCTGCACATCTTCCAGCGCAGCCCGTACCATTCCTCGTCTCAAAAAGGCATCGGTCTTGTCAGGATTGAGTTTCACTACTTCGCTAAAGTTAGCCTGGGCAGCTTCTAGATTCCCCAACTTAGAATGAGCCAGCCCTCGATTGTAGTAAGCAGAGGTGTAGGTCGGTTTGAGGCGGATGGCTTGATTAAAGTCAGCGATCGCCGCCTGGTCTTCTCCAATTTCATGATGCAGTGTGCCGCGACTTAAATAGGCTTCTGCGTAGTCGGGCTGAAGTTTGATCGCTTGATTTAAATCATTCATAGCAGCCTGACGATCACCCTTCGAGAAGCGAACATAGCCCCGATTGAGTAAAGCAGGCGTGTAGCTCGGCTGAAGCTGTAAGGCTTGATTGAAGTCAGCGATCGCGCCATCGGTGTCTCCAGACTGAGCGCGAATGTGTCCCCGATTGACGTAGGCTGGCACCAGGTTGGGATTTAGCTCTAGGGCTTTGTTGAGGTCAGCGATCGCACCATCGGCATTACCCACTGCATAGAGAGTCGTTCCGCGTTGAGCATAGGCACCCGCATCAAAAGGACTGAGCCTGATCGCCTGATCAAAGTCTGCCATCGCTCCAGTTGAGTCACCCAGATTCGATCGGGCTGCCCCTCTTCCTACGTAAGCATTACTGAGATTAGGATTTAGCTCGATCGCTTTGTTGTAGTTCTCAACGGCTCCTCGATAGTTGGCGCTTCTAATTTGACCTTCTCCGGCTCCGTAAAATTTCTGAGCTTCTTGTTGGGTTTTAGACAGTTCAGACGCTTTGACGGGTTCTGTTGGGGTCGGTGCTTTGGCGGATTCTGTCTGGGCTGCCATCGGCGCAACACTACTGAAAGTTGTGACCAAGCCAACCACAAGGGCGTGGACAGCGTGACGTGAGGAAAAACGGATCAGGCTCATGGCTTTAAGTCAGGATGTCTTAGAAAGAACAAGGGTCTTTTTCTAGCTGACTGTTCCCAAAATTGAGGACTGGATCACGTCTGGCTTTATGAAGTTTTTACCAAAGCTTAAGGAGTTTCCCGGAGGAGAGGTTTCTCTGCAAGAGCAATTGTGGCTGGCGGTTCAAACCGCGCCTAACAGAACGAAGTCGCCTTCGCAGACTAAAAGAATTTTTGAGGGGCGAAGGCGGGTTTTGATTGAATTCAGATTAAGTCGGCACCAGCTCACCCGGACGCAGCCTGGCCCATTTACCGTGTTCTGATTTAAAGCTGAGACACCCTACAACGTCCCATTCCATCTCAATGTAGTCGGAGCGATCGCGGATGTTGACATTGATCGTCGGCTCGGTCGCTTCAAAGTCGGGTGTCTCGGTGAGATGGGGCTGTTCGTGCTGGTGTTCGACCGCGTGATAGGTGGTGCAGCGGTCTACATAATGGCAATTGACACAGATACACATTGTTCTAATCTCTCTGCAACACAATAGAAGGGAGTGGGGCAAGAATGGAGATGATTTTCTGTTACTCTAGCTCAGGCGAACGAATTATTCACTGGCTTCTGGGTTGATTTATGTTGCGGTTAGCGGTTAGCAAAAGATGGCGGCGGCGCAGGTGGGCGATTTCTAGACCCCAGACGCTCCATACCTGAAAAATCAAGCGCCATACTAGAGAGGTGTGGTCGCTTTGATTGAGACGATCGGTTTAGAAACGCTGACTCGACTGCCTGTAGCTGCTTCAATTCACTGCCAGTCGCTTCTTTGTCACTTCGCCAGCTTTACCCCGTTTAGGATTAGTTTGAATTGAATCATCTGTGTTGGCAAAACGTTGTGGTTGCCTCTTCTGCCCTGTCTCCCGAAAGCTGGCCCTTTAGTCTAAAGTGGCTACCTGAATCTGCGTGTCTGGTTGGTGGAACGGTTCGGGATGCTCTTCTCAAGCGGCATTCTGACTATTTGGATTTGGATTTTGTGCTACCGATCGCGGCGGTCGAAACGGCCCAAGCGATCGCGCGTCACTATCGAGCCGGGTTCGTGTTGTTGGATGCGGAACGCCAGATTGCTCGTGTCGTGTTTGAGCAGGGAACGGCTGACTTTGCCCAGCAGGTCGGCCCGACGCTAGAAGCCGATTTGCGCCGACGTGACTTTACGGTGAATGCGATCGCCTACAACCCACACACCTCTCAATTACTCGATCCGCTGCAAGGTCATGCCGATCTACAACGGGGACTGCTTCGCATGGTCTCGTGTGAGAATTTGGCAGAAGATCCGCTGCGTCTTTTGCGGGCGTATCGTCAGGCAGCCCAGCTAGGATTTGCGCTCGAATCAGAAACTCAGTCCGCTATTCGCCAACTCGCACCCAAACTAGGGAGAATTGCCGCCGAACGGGTGCAGTCAGAGTTAAATTATTTGCTCAGTTCTCCGAAAGGAACAGACTGGTTGAGAGCCGCGTGGCAAGATGGTCTGCTGCAAGATTGGTTTCCCAGTGCGACAGAAGTGAGTTTGACGCGATTGAGGGCGATCGACCAAACAGCGGTAGTCTTTCAAGAAACCTGGGCTGAGTTTGAGGCGGAGTTGTTTCAAAACATTCGTACTGCCGCTCGTAATGAAGGCAAGCTCGAAAAGTCTTCTGGCTCGACCCGCAACTGGCTAACGATCGCCAAATTAGCCGCTTTACTGAGTCCTGATCCCCAGCAGGCAGAAGGGCAGTTGTGGCGATTAAAGTACAGTCGAGCCGAGATTCAGGCAGCAAGTACCGTTCTCAAAAATTTGCCCCGGTTTGAAAACAATGCTCAGACCGAGTGGAGTTTGGGAGAGCAATATTTCTTCTTCCGCGAAGTGGGCGCTACCTTTTCGGCACTGGCTATCTTGGCGATCGCTGCGGGCACTCCTTTAGAAACGATCGCGCCTCTGATTCACCGCTTTCTCAATGCTGAAGATCCGGTTGCTCACCCCAGTTCTCTGGTCACAGGGCAAGATTTGATGTTGGCGCTCGGTCTCGCAGCCGGGCCGCAAATCGGTCAACTACTGGCAGCGCTACAACTAGCACGAGCCGAAGGGAAGATTTTTAACGCTGAAGAGGCGATCGCCTGGGCTGCAAATTTGGCGCGGTCAACTGGATAGCTGTGCGGATTATGTTAGAGTGATCTTCTCACTCAATTCCTTTCGGGGCTAGATTCGTTTGGCTCTGGTTTGAATGCGATCATCTACAATTCTTCAACTGATGTCTCAAAAGGGGTAAACATGGCTAAACGCCGCAACCAAAAGAAAGAAAAAGCGCTCCGTAACCAGGCTTATGCTCGTAAGTTTCGCAAGCGCACTAACACAGGTCGCATGACGCGAGGCAGACGCTACGACAACAATCGCGATGAGTCAGAAGGCGATCAAGAAGGTGCAAGCAGAGGCAATGAGGGTGCTGCTGACGTATAGCGGCTGGCCTTAAAAGATTGTCAGGATCAAAGATTGTCAGACGGGCTGAGATTTTAACGGTTCATGCCTCTTCTGAATTGCAAACGATTAAATCTTGCCCAAGTCCCCGGATCTCAACAGGTCTGGGGATTTTTGATTGTAGATCTCAGTCCAAAAGGTAGAACTTCTGTGTAGACTGAAGCTAGTTTGATTACCAATAAGTGATGCCTTCTAAACAGCAATTGCTTGATGAGATTGAGCAGATCCCCGATTTTCTAGTCGAGGAAATTCTAGATTTTGTGCAATTCTTGAAATCGAAGCATCAACCGGATAGACAAGAGACCGCGTTGTTGAGCGAGTCCACCTTAGCAAAGGATTGGCTTAGACCAGAGGAGGACGAGGCGTGGCGGGATTGGTGAGAGGCGATGTGGTGATTGTACCGTTCCCGTTCTCAGATCTTACTGAGGCAAAAAGACGACCTGCGCTAGTGTCGGCGGTGCTAGCAGGGGATGATTTAATTTTGTGTCAGATTACGAGTCGTTTGGTGAGAGACGGTTCTGCGATCGCTCTAGAAAGCTCAGACTTTAGTTCTGGAAGTTTGAGGCAGTCAAGTAATATCAGACCCAATCGCTTGTTTACTGCCGATAGACAAATCATTCGCTCAATAGCCGGACAGTTGAAAACAGAGAAACTGAGTGAGGCGATCGATCAAGTGATTAAACTGTTGCAAGCTTGAATGTGGTTACATGGAGTCAATTCCACCACATGATTTAGCCTCATTCACTTCCTTGTTGTGTTTTTTGTCTCTATTTCGCACTCTACGGACTCGAAGAATAAATGATAAATCCCTCAGACGCTCGTAGATATCGTTACTTGCTAGCAAAAGTTCTTCAAAAGGATCGTCCTCACCTTTCTGCTTTGTAAATGCCCATTTACCTATCCGGCCAATACTATGAGCTTCAGCAGTACGGAAATTATCATCAATTCCTCTAACAATCCTTTCAATTTGGTTGATTGACTGTTCCCACTTCTTGTTCCACTCTTCTATTGACTCATTCTGTTCCTCCCCAGGGTCTATCTTCCACCCACGTGCGATTTTTTGGAATGCCTTGAGCCTACTTTTCGCCTTGAAAAAGTCTTGATATTTGTTTGGCCAATGTACTAAAACCGTAAGCCCCATAATTTTGTCCCACATTGCTCGAAAGCGAAGAGCAGCGTTGCTTGCAGCAATATACCGCCCCATCCGGAGTGAGAAAAAGCCTTCAATATCTCCTCCCGAATATTCACGGTTTGTTTCATCTCGAATGATTTTGAGATCACACTGAAGAGCTACATCTTGTAAACAAATATCGAAAAAGGCAGAAAAGAGTTGAGCAGGTTTTTCGTGTTCTTCTGAAATATTAAAGAACTCTTCAAGAGAGATAAAAGGCCATTTGTGAATGTGGTGTTCTAATCGGTATCTATTCAACAACTGATCGAATTCTTCAGCGTCAGAGCGTGTTGCGACTTTGAACTCAGTAGCTTTCATAAGGCTAAAAATCTAAAGTTAAGTGCAAGGTCATGAGACATAACAATACATTGTGCAGCATAGCTTTCTTATTACTCAAAATGGCTGACTTTTGGCTCTCCTAGATTTCGTGTGTTGCGAGATTTCTACACAGTTTGCAACTCTTTCTCCTGAAAGGGTTTCAGAGTTGCCCGTTAGAAATTCCTAATAGAAGCTTCCCCTTTTTCATATCAAGTCTAGGAGAGCCTGACTTTTCTACTTCATATTGCCTCCAGTTTTAGAAAACGTCTTCAAGTTACCCGCAAGAGATCGCTTGCCAAAACTCCTCAACCAACGAACTCTGGCAGATAACTTGAAGCGATCACTCCACTGCATTGTTAGACCTCATTGCGCCTCTAGCAACTCCTCAACAGTCAACTTAATATCACTTGCAATTTGTCGTAGCAGCCTGGGAGAAATATCGCGCCCTTTGTGAAATGGAACGGTAGTTGCTCGTCCATCCTCATGCCGAAACTGTTTGTGCGAACCTTTCTAACGCACTTCCGCAAACCCAAGATTCTCCAGAATCCGCACAACTTCCTGGGGTTTGAGAACGGGAATGCTGCTCATTATTTATCCAGCCACAATCTGCTGAGTTCCAACAAACTCTGTGCCGATCGCGACTTGTTCATCTTCAAGCAGCATCTCAATCACTTCCTGCAAGTTTGCGTGTAACTCGTCCAAGGTCTCGCCTTGAGAATGCGCTCCAGGGAAGCCAGGAACATAGCCAACGTAGAGGCTTGTGTCTAGATCTCGCTCAACGATCGCAGTAAAAGTTTTCATACTACTTTCTAGATTTAGCGGTTTGATTCTAACCAAAAATTGAAACTACTAGGACGTTCCGAAGCAAAATGATACTGCGACTTGTGTTCAAAATTTGGGAAGCGACTTCTCAACAGTCGAGCATCCTTAGAATGGCTTTTTTCCTGCGACTATAAGTTTGCTCATCGCCCTGCTCTCAAAATTTGTTCAGCCGTCAGATTCAACGCTGGGAAAGTGGGAGAGACTATAGAATCGCTGCCTCGAAACTCCCTCGACTGATAAGCTTCATTTTTGAGCGTGAGGACTGTCACCACTGCTCTCTCTGGATCAACCTGCCAAAACTCAGGAATGCCTCGCGCTGCATACTCTCTTGGCTTCTCAACATAGTCGCGGTTGTAATTGTCGCTGCCTGGTGCTCCCGGTGAGACGACTTCTATCACCAAGGGCGGGGTGGGCATGTCGATCGTGACGGACGATCGTTTCGCTCCTTCTAGTGCAATTTGTCCTGTTTCACTCAGTACCATCAAATCGGGATAGCGACTGCTCACCATGCGACTGTTTACAAAAACCTCAGTGCCTCGACGAATGAGATAGTGCGGCACAAATTGCAGCAGTGCAGAGAACAGAAATCCTGCAATCATGACATTGAGATCACTTTCAGGAGGCAACTCGACTAATTCTCCATTGACCAACTCATAGTTACCCTCTGGCAGTTCTGAAGGGTGTAGTGCTGCATATTGCTCAAACGTTTTGAATCGTGGCTTGGCTTGCGTCATAGTGTGTTCGCCTTTAGCACTAATCGCCTTTTTGCTCACCCTCGCGTTAGTCGGTTTCACCCGCTTTTCGGTGGGTAATTTTGGCAGTGGATTCAACAATTCTAGCCAGGAGTTGAAACTACTATTACGCTTTGGGGCGAAATAATGCTGCAATTGATACCTAAATCTTAGGTGACATCGCTCTCCAAAACTCTCTATTCAAACTTCGCTTTCGCAATCTCAGATTTATTTGTTCTGCTGTTGCTAGTCCTGACAAAAAAGCACTTTCGACCCGGTTTCCTCCACACCAATCTCCTGTGCAAATTAGCGGTAATTGTGTGTTTGCAATTAGGTATTTTTCCGTTAAGGGTTGAGTCGGAAAGGCATACCGCCAGCGATGAACTTGTAGCACTTCGGGTGTAGATAGCCAGGGAAGAATTTGAGCAGCTTTGTCTAAGAGATGTTGTCCGACAGGTTGCAGGTCAGAGGTATCGAGATGACGGTGAGCAAACGCCGCGTTACTTTGCACGACGAACACAGGCTGAGAGGGTGAAAGTTGTTTGGTGCTGTCGATCGCAATCCAACCCAGATCAGAATCATGGGGACAGACGATCTCTTTCCAGTCTAGCAAATCCGTTTCGATGTGGGATGGGTAGGTTGCGATCGCCGCAATACAAGCCGAATACTGCACCGATTTCAACGTCTGCAAAAAGTCTGAATCTGGGATGGATTCTAGAATGATCAGAGCTTGAGGAGCCGGAATCGCCACGATCACTGCATCGGCGGTAATGACTGAATTGTTCTCAAATTGCAGGTGCCACTTTTGACCAATAAGTTCAATTTTTGCAACGCGCTGATTTTGGATGAGAGCCAACCCCGTTGCTAGAAACTTACCGATCGCGCTAAATCCCATTGGTGAAGCATAACGGGGCGATCTCTTCGAGTTATCCGCAAGGGGTCGTTCTCTCGGTTCTTGTACCTGTCCATTGGCATCCAATTCGTGAATCGTGTCTGTCCAGGGTTGGAGAATGGCGCGATCGACCAGCGTTTTGACCAGGGATTGAAAGCGATCGTCTTTTGGCTTGAGATAACAGACCCCATGATCGGCGTGAGTGCCTTCTAATCGACGAGTAGCCAGCCTGCCGCCCAGCCCACGAGACTTCTCAACCACCACGACGTTGTAGCCCGCCTGATGTAGTTGTTGGGAACAGGTCAACCCCGCCATTCCCGCACCGACGATCGCAATCTCAAAATGAGTCATCCCATCACACCGAGAAATGTGTTTTTATATTACGAGAAATTCATCCTTCATCCCTCCTCGCGAAGCGGATTACCCCCAAGGGGGAACAGATCATCGAAGTTCTCCCTTATCCCCTCCCTTTAGTAGAATATGACTGACTGCCCAAACTTTGCACCGGAGGAGTCTGAGAGTGGACGAACTGAGAGCGGCATTGGAGTTAGCAACCGAAGATGAGTTACGAGACTTGACCGAGATTTTGTTTCGTCCCAAGTTTAATCCGTTGGATTATGTCAGCACGCCTGACCCGATCGAGGTGCAAAGTCAAGACCGAGAAGACTGGCTGGATGCGATCGACGAACGATTTCGATTTTTGGCCGCTGATGGCATGACCGTTTTGAGAGGACGCACGGGACAGGTGAGCTATCGTCAAGTGTTGATCCAGGTTTGCCGCTATTTGAAATTGCCTTATGCAGGGTCGATGTCTACAACTGATCTAGAGGCAGAAGTTTTTCTCAGCTTGTTAGACCGCGCTTGGAAACAGCTTCCCAAATCAGAAAAGGCGGCGTTGACGAAACGAGTTCAACAATCTATTTCTCAATCTGATCTGGCAAAAACACTGCCGCTCCCGGTGCAAAATGACCCGTTAAATCTGTTGCTCAAAGGAGGAGGCGCGATCGCCATTAGTTCCGTCGTCCGTCCGATGTTACTTCAACAGGTCGCCGGACAATTTGCCCTCCATTTTGCCCGACATGAAGCCGCAAAAGCGACCCTGACTCAAGGCGGATTGGCGGCCGCAACTCAGTTTCAAAATTACGCCGCGCTTCAAATGTCGAAGTATGGCATGGTGGCCAGTGCTGCGAGATACGGAGCCGTGAGAACGGTGTTTGCCTTTGCAGGATCGGCGCTTTGGGGCTGGTTTTTGGCAGATTTGGGATGGAGAGCGATCGCCACCAACTACGGTCGTGTGATTCCCATCATTTTTACGCTGGCACAGATTCGACTCACCCGTTCTGAATGTTTTGAGGCAATTTGAGCAAATCTCTGAGAGCCTTTCTGCAACTCCAGCGTCACCCCAACCTGAGTCTGCAACGGCACTGGAACATCGTCCAACTCGGACTGATCCTGCTGCCCTTTAGCGCGTTTTTAGGCGGGGTGATGATGCTCGTGCCGTCAGTGGTGATTTGGCAGCAGGAGTACAAAACTCTGATTCGTCAGCCGCTGAATTGGGGGTTTTTGACGCTTGCTCTTTGGTTACTGATCACCGCTTGTTTTGCGTTCAATCGATACAATGCTTTTCTGGGGCTATTCAACTTTCTGCCCTTCTTTTTTGTCTTCACCGCACTCAGTAACCTGATCCAAACGCCCAGTCAGCTTAGACGAATTGCCTGGATTCTGGTGATCCCTTCGCTGCCCGTGTCATTGATTGGTTTCGCCCAACTCTATTTACACTGGGGCGGTCGTCCTTCGCTGCTGTGGGGACTGATCGAATGGACGATCGACCCATCGGGCAATCCTCCCGGACGCATGGCTTCTGTGTTTACTTACGCGACGGTTTTGGCCAGCTATCACGTCATTGTGTTTGTGTTGGGTCTGGGCTTGTGGATTGAGGAAACGCAGCGAAACCCAAAATATTTCTTGAGCGCGATCGTGCTTCTGGATGCCGTCGCCTTAATTTTGACCAACTCTCGAAATGCCTGGGCGATCGCGCTTCTGTCCTGTCTTGCCTTTGCGTTGTATCAAGGTTGGCGACGCATTGTGGCAGGAGTTGGAGCGATTGCCGGAATCATTTTAGGAGCCGCCTTTGCCCCACCGCCATTTCAGGATGGGTTTCGAGCCGTTGTGCCTGCGTTTTTTTGGGCGAGACTGAATGATCAAATGTTTCGCGATCGTCCGATTCCTCAGATGCGATCGACGCAGTGGAGTTTTGCCTGGTCACTGACCCAACAGCGTCCGATCACAGGATGGGGCTTGCGAAACTTCACTCAGCTTTATGAAGCAAAAACGCAGTATTGGTTGGGGCACCCCCACAATTTGTTTCTAATGATGTCATCCGAAACAGGGCTTCCCGCAGCCTTGATGTTGTACGGATTAGTGGGTTGGGTCGTGACCCAGGGGGCGATCGTCTTTAGAAATTGGCAGGGAGAAAACCGCCTGATCTTTTTCACCTTCCTCATGGCCTTCGTCGCCTGCACGCTGTTTAGCCTGTTTGACATTACGCTGTTTGACGCTCGAATTAATACAATGGCCTGGGTTCTATTAGCGTCGATTTGCGGAATTGTCTATCAAAAAGCAAGCTTACGAAAAGATAGAGACACGATTTGAGTCGCATCTCCGTATGAATCAAAGTCCCCCAGAATAGGGGATTTAGGGGGCGAAACAATTGACAACCTTCACAGATCAATCCCTCCAGCAACACCTCAAAAAGCAGGCTTGCAAAAAAATAGAGACACGATTTGAGTCGCATCCCCATTTGTCAAACTTTTAAGTCAAAATTTCAAGTCAGTGGTCTACTTGCCCATCTGAGCAGCCACTTCTGCCGCAAAATCACTCTCTTCTTTTTGAATGCCTTCGCCCAACACAAAGCGGACAAAGCGACGTACCTGAATGTTTTCGCCCAGTTGTGCCACATTTTGCTTGACCAACTCATCAACCGTGATGTTTTGATCGCGAATGTAGGGCTGATCGAGCAGACACATCTCTTTGAGACGCTTGTCGATGCGACCCTGAACGATCTTCTCTTTGAGTTCTTCTTTTTTGCCGCTCAGGTCATCTTTGCCCATCTCGATCGCTTTCTCTTTTTCGACGATCTCAGCGGGAATGTCAGCAACCTTGACGTATTCTACATTGGGGCAAGCCGCCACCTGCATCGCCACGTTTCTCACCAACTGCTGAAACGCCTCATTTCGAGCCACAAAATCCGTTTGGCAGTTGACTTCTACCAGGACACCAATGCGTCCGCCCGTGTGAATGTAGCTGTCAACCAGACCCTCAGCCGCGACCTTGCCTTCTTTTTTGGTCGCAGACGTGATGCCCTTTTGTCGCAGCCACTCCGAAGCTTTTTCTAAATCACCGTCGTTTTCTTTGAGCGCTTTTTTGCAGTCCATCAGACCTGCGCCCGTTTTTTGTCGGAGTTCACCGACCTGTTTTGCCGAAATGTCCGCCATGGCCTTTTCCTAATAGGGTTGATTGAGTTTTGAGTTTTGAGCTAGGAGGTTCGGCGTTGCGCCTACTCATGAATTTTGAGTTACGAGTTATCAAAACCCATAACCCAAAAATCACTACTCAAAACCTATTCTGCGCTTTCTGTCTCTTCGGGAACGAATTCCGCTTCTTCGTCGTATTCGTACTCGTCTTCTGCACCGTCGTAGTCGTATTCGTCCTCTGTTTCTAGCTGACCGTGACGGCCTTCATAGATAGCATCGGCTAACCGACCTACAATTAGCTTAATGGATCGAATCGCGTCATCGTTGGCCGGAATGGGAATATCCACCACGTCGGGATCGCAATTGGTATCGAGTAGAGAGACGATCGGAATACTCAGCTTGGTGCATTCCTGAACGGCGTTATATTCGCGACGCTGATCGACAATCAACACGATATCGGGCACTTTTCGCATCTGTTTGATGCCACCCAGATATTTTTGAAGTTTTTCAAGCTCACGACGCAAAACAGCAGCTTCTTTTTTGGGCAACAGATCCAATCCGCCTGTTTCTTCACGACGCTCAAGGTCTTTGAGGCGATCGACGCGGGTTTTGATCGTCGTCCAGTTGGTCAACATGCCGCCGAGCCAGCGCTGGTTGACGTAGTATGCGCCACAGCGAGAGGCTTCTTGGGCGATGATTCCAGCGGCTTGGCGCTTGGTGCCAATAAACAAGAATTTTTTGCCTTGCTCAGAAGCGTTGCGGACATAGTTGTAAGCTTCATCCATCAACTGGGCGGTTTGCACCAAGTCAATGATGTGTACCCCGTTGCGCGAGGTGTAGATGTACGGGTCCATTTTGGGATTCCATCTTCGGGTTTGGTGCCCAAAGTGAACTCCAGACTCAAGCATTTGAGCCAACGAAACAACTGGCATTTATTTAACTCCTGATTCGGGTTAATCCTCCATTCAGAAGCAGTGAGGCGTGAGGCGTGAGGCGTGAGGAGTCAAAGAATTTGGGATAAATTTCTTGGTTCTCAGTGTCCATTCCTGTGGCCAAACCACCCGAAATTCTGAATGTGCGGGTTGAAAGAACTTATCTAGGATAGCACTTTGGGCACTTATCTGACTTTGGTTCTGTTGAGTTGAAGGGGAAGATTACGTCTCGATCGCGCGGCTAAAACTCCAACTTTAAAAGAACTGGCTGACCAGACAGCTAAAGCCCGGAAGATTGGGACTACTCAGGCGATCGTTCTGATACAAAGTCGCGACCAGTTTGAGGGCAGCATTTTCACGTCGATACACTTCAACGGTTTGTTCTTGCCAGCTTACAATCCAATACTCATAGACTCCTTGGACTGAGTAGAGTTTCAGCTTGGCTTCTCTGTCGCGTCTTTCATTGGTTGCGCCTGGGGACAATACCTCAATCACAAGCTCTGGTGCGGCGATGAGATGTCCGGCTGCGTCTAGCAATCGTTCTAGGCGATCGTGGCTGGCCCAAACCACATCCGGAATCACATTATCTGTCTCTGAAAAAATGATACCAGGGTTAACTGCGGCTCTCCCTAGTCCACTTTCGTCCGACCAGAGTTTCAACAAGGTTCCAGCATTGATACAAACCTCTTGGTGTTTCCAGTTGGGCGCTCTCGTCACAAATAGTTCTCCATCAATAATTTCGTAGCGATTGACACGATCGCCTTCAAAGATCGTCAGATCAGAAGTCGTCCAGCGGATGGAATGGCTAGTTGTGGACTGCATAGAACGCCTGCCTCTCGTCACCTTGATTATAAGTCAAAGATTGTAGGCCAAAGTTTGATCGCAACGATCGGATAGAAAACCCCGGCTCAAACCTCTTATCTTGAAGTCAAGCAATTAGAAAAACAACCCTTGTAACCCGTTGAGAGGTAGAAGCTGTGAATCAACTGATGCAATCACTTTCTGAGGAAGCACTCTGGCGAGCGGTTCTCGATCGCGATCCCAAGTTTGACAATCGGCTTTTTTATGGGGTTCGGTCTACCAAAATTTATTGTCGTCCCACCTGTCCGAGTCGCCGCCCTGATCGCCGTCAAGTTTGCTTTTTTGAGTCGCCCCAAGCTGCTGAGGCGAGTGGCTTTCGTCCTTGTAAGCGTTGTCATCCTCAACAAGCGATCGCTCCAATTCAAGAAAAAATCTTGTCAGCCTGCCGTTATATTGAAGCGCAGCACGATCGCATTCCCACGCTCACAGAATTGGGCACTCAGGTTGAGATGAGTCCGACGCATTTTCAGCGAGTGTTTAAGCAAATGATTGGAGTGAGTCCGTTTGAATATGGCGACGCTCGCCGAGTTGAACGCTTGAAGCAACAATTACATCAAGGCGAAGAGATTGCGATCGCGCTCTACAGTGCAGGGTACGGTTCTAGCAGCAGACTTTATGAGAAAGGATCACAACTTGGCATGACACCCGCAACTTACAAAAAACACGGTTTTGGTGAAGCCATTCGTTACGCCACGGCCGACACTCCTCTGGGAATTTTGCTGATTGCAATGACCGATCGCGGTTTGTGCAGTGTCCAACTTGGAGAAACTATAGAAGATTTGGAGAATGAACTACAAGCGCAATTTCAAAAAGCTTCTTTGTATAAAGCGAGTGATGATCTGCAAGCGTGGATTCAAACGTTCGTCAGTTATTTGAGTGGTTCTTTGCCCTTACCAGAATTGCCCTGTGATGTGAGAGCAACGGCTTTTCAAATACGGGTGTGGCAAGCTTTGAGGCAGATTCCGATCGGAACCACCATCACCTACAGCGATTTAGCGATAGCGATCGGGCAACCCACTTCGATTCGAGCGGTGGCCAGTGCTTGTGCAAGAAATCCGATCGCGCTTCTTGTCCCTTGTCATCGGGTCGTGCCTAAAACGGGCGGCTTGGGTGGTTATCGCTGGGGCGTTTCTCGCAAGCAGGCATTACTTGATTTGGAGAAACAATATATGACTAATTCTCAATAGCTGCTACTAAGAGATTAGACCTCCTGCGCGAATCCGGAAACGCCCCCTAAATCCCCCACAAGTGAGGGACTTTGAGCCAAGACTTGCGGTTTCAAAGTCCCCCAGAATGGGGGATTTAGGGGGCACAAGCCGACCCAAACGGAGCAAGACCTAAGCGGCAGGTGACATCGAAAATTCTATTCATGCAGGAGGTCTATTAACGACGTGTTTGTTTAAGCACCCAATAAGCTGAGGTTAGTGTCATCAGAATTTGACCTATTTGCATAATGGGATCGAATCGCCAGCCATAAAGAACGAAAATAACACTACTGATGAGAAGAAAGACTGCAAGAACGATCGCTGCAACTCGCACAGGACGGCTAGACTGAGCAAAGAGTAACAATTTCAGCCCCAAATAAACTAACGCCAGTCCACTCAACGATGCAAAATTCAATTGAAAATTTACCATAATTTATGAACGATGATCTTGAACAATCCAATAGACATTTGAACTGACTAGAAGCAATTCACTAAACTGCATAATTGGATCAAATTGCCAACCATAGAAAACAAGAACCAAACCAGCTAGAACATAAAATGGAGCAAGAACAAGATCTTGAAGTAATGTTTCAACCCTGGAACTTCCATGAGCCATCAACTCTGATAGTGGCAAGAATAGCCCTAAAAGCACCAAAACCAACCCCAGAAGACCTACAATACTAAACTGATAATTGACCATTTTGATTTTGGAACCTAGCTTTTCTGGTTCTGCTGAAGTATGTCGATTTTATGGTAGCGATCGTCTCAATTCAAGCCAAGCACAAAGTTCTGGAGTCGGTTGCACGATATGACCTTCGTACAAGAAAGCCAGTGTATTCAGTCTTGTTTTGATTCTTCTAAGCTGTCGAATTTCATTTAGGTGATTGAGAAGATAGCCCCGCTCATTCTGATGCTCTGACCACCTTTCTGCTTGCTTTCTGACTTCTAAATAAGACAAATTATTGAGTGCCCAATTCACAACAGTCTGAATGTCTAAAATTGGATGTCCCACAACCGAACCCAACTGCCTAATCATTCCGAGCCTCAACACCATTGCTGAATTGAGAAAAGATTCGTTGTCAGGAACACCTGTTGTTTGAGCCAGCTTTTCGTAGACTGAAACTGCAACTTCTGCCCACTTTAAAGCCGTCATGCGATCGCCCTCTACCCCAGAGTGAGCTACTGAGGTCGCCACTTCAGCCAAACCATGCCCTTTTGCCGGACTTTTTCAAATCCTAGCTTCCGAGCAACTTTGGCTAATTCGCTGGCTTTAGCTGGCATCTGCGACAACCAATTCAACGTCTTTGGGGAGCGATCTCTTCGAGTTACCCGCAAGGGGTCGTCCAGTTTCTTCGTACTCTTCCCCAATCATGTCAAATACGTTGTGTAATTCGGTACGGGCTGCGTCTGGCGTTTCTCCCCAAGCATGGCAACCCGGAATCGCAGGTACATAAGCGATAAAAGTGCCGTTATCATCTGGACGAATCACAGTTGTATAGTCTTGCAGAGATTTCATTGTGAACAGTTTAAGGTAAATTGCTTCTGTTTTGACCGTAACATGAAGTTCTACCGTTGTTGAGCTTCTGCATAAGCTGCGTAAACGCCTTTGACGTTGTACCAGTTGAGAAAAATTCGGGCGACTTCGAGAGCGAGTTGGGGTTTGCCTTGATCAATTAGCCAGCGCAGCAGAGGAGCCATTGTGCGCTCATTGAGCAAACCGCCGATCGTCAATCCTCCCCACAACAAACGATGAATCCACGTCATTTGAATCATCATTCGTACATTCCAGGTGGGATGCTTTTGGTAAAACAAAACGCCCATGCGGCCGCGTTGAATTTCGATATCAATCAGTTTGGGAATCTGTTCCAAAGAAAAAGCGGGATGCCAATGATAACCAACCGCATCGGGACATTTGATCAGCTTCAAGCCCAACTTTTTGAGCCGAACGCCTAACTCCAAATCTTCCCAGCCGTAAAGCTGAAAGCCTGTGTCAAATAAGCCTGCTTCAATTAGCCAGTGACGCGCGATCGCCACATTCCCCGTCGCAAAATAGGCCGCCGAAAAGTCCGTCACCTTAAACGGTTCAGAGGTCGGATCGGCAAAATTAGCCGTATTGATCACTCGTCCGTAAGTGAAAAGGCGAGCAGGTTCACCTGTGCCAGAGGCATTGCCCAATTCTTTCTGACCATCGCTTAACGCTGCTGCATGGGATTTGAGAAAAACGTCCGTGACGACTAAATCGCTGTCGATAAAAATAATCGTGTCGCCGATCGCCTTCTCCACTCCCAAATTTCTCGCCGCCGATGCGCCTTTGTGATCCTGGCAAAACAGCTTGACGTGAGGAAACGCTTCAGAAGTCAGCCAATCGACCGTGCCATCCGTCGAGCCATCATCCACGACGACCACTTCATACCCAGAGAACTGAGCACTGGACTGCTGACGTTCGAGCGCCCTCAAACACTTCTCTAAAATTGGCTTGCGATTATAAGTCGGAATCACAACGCTGAAAAACACAGGCTCTTCCTCAAAATGACAGCTTCACACCCCGATTCATGTCATTCAATTTTGACAGTTCTCAAGGCTGATTGAAGACGGGACGCTGAAACAGAGACTTTTGATCCAAGTTGTCTGCTTGAGTCTGGTACTATCTACGCAATAAACGGCTACATCCGGCGATCGTCAGATTTCTGTGCATCTCCGGACATTCCAAAAGAAAGATAAGCTGCATAATTGTAAACTTGTTGTTCTACACAATTTGGGTAAATTCATGGGTCGCGCCAAAAAGGTTGTGCTGGCATATTCAGGTGGGGTTGATACGTCGGTTTGTATTCCTTACCTTAAGCAAGAGTGGGGAGTTGAAGAGGTCATCACGTTAGCGGCAGATTTGGGTCAGGGAGATGAGCTAGAGCCAATTCGCGAGAAGGCCTTGAAGTCTGGAGCGAGTCAGTCTCTGATCGCAGACGCGACCCAAAGTTTTGTCAAAGATTATGCGTTTCCGTCAATCCAAGCGAATGCACTGTACGAAAATCGCTATCCCCTTTCGACCGCTCTGGCGCGGCCCTTAATCGCCAAACTATTAGTAGACGCTGCCGCCGAACATGGAGCCGATGCGGTCGCCCACGGATGCACCGGAAAGGGCAACGATCAAGTGAGATTTGATGTCTCGATCGCCGCCCTCAATCCCGATCTCAAAGTGCTGGCCCCCGCTAGAGAATGGGGCATGAGCCGCGAAGAAACGATCGCTTACGGAGAACGCTACGGCATCGAATCTCCGGTTAAGAAAAAATCGCCCTACAGCATCGATCGCAACCTGCTTGGACGCAGCATCGAAGCCGGCCCGCTCGAAGACCCCTACCACGAGCCGCTTGAAGAAATCTACTTGATGACCAAAGCGATCGCCGACACGCCCAACGACCCTGAATATATAGAAATCGGCTTTGAGCGCGGACTTCCGGTGAGTTTGAATGGTTTGGCACTGAGTCCGATCGAGTTGATTACGCAACTAAATACGATCGCTGGCAACCACGGAGTCGGCCGCATCGACATGATCGAAAACCGTCTCGTCGGCATCAAATCCCGCGAAATCTACGAAGCCCCTGCGTTGTTGGTTCTAATCCAGGCGCACCGCGATTTGGAGAGCTTAACCCTGACCGCAGATGTCACCCACTACAAGCGAGGCATTGAGGAAACCTACTCGCAAATGATCTACAACGGTCTCTGGTACAGTCCGCTGAAGGGTGCGTTAGATGCCTTTGTACAGCAGACTCAAGAGCGAGTCACCGGATCGGTCAGAGTGAAGTTTTTGAAAGGGAACGCGGCGATCGTCGGTCGGCAGTCCACCTACTCTCTCTACACGCCCGATCTGGCAACCTATGGCGCAGACGACAAATTTGACCACAAAGCCGCCGAAGGCTTCATCTACGTTTGGGGCTTGCCCACCCGCGTCTGGTCACAAAACCTGCGGAAATAAAAGCCGTTAGGAATTGAATGAGAAGGGACGATCGTGACGATCGTCTTTTTTTTCCTCCCTCCTCCCTCCTCCCTCCTCCCTCCTCCCTCCTCCCTCCTCGTTCTCTCTCCTTTTTTCTCTCCAAAAACTTCCCCCCTTCCCACTTTTTCCTCGCACCTTGGGCAACCTTAAATCACGACCCTTCCTAAAAGTCGTCACTAGTAACGCAAGCAAGGTAAACGACAGGCATGACGAGACTCACTCCTCGGCATCTAGACGCAGAAAACAAAGAGCCAATCCCAGACACCTACCCCATAGCCACCAGTCTGCAACCGCTCAAAGAATCGGATTGGCTGCTGAGGACGGTCGTAGAAAATCTGAATGATGGCGTAGTGATTACCGATTTACAAGACTGCGTTTTGCACGTCAACTCGCGCATGGCCAAACTCGTCGGCTGCACCATCGCAGAAATGATCGGCAAACCGTCTGGGCAATTTTTCTCAGCGATCGAAGGTTGGCTCCAATTTTACGCCGGGCAAGCCACTCAAGAACGACAGCGCTTTTATGGCTGGAAGGAAGGACAACTTCAGCGCAAAGACGGTCGAAAATTTTGGGCAGAAGTCAACGCTACTCTATTGTGCAACAATTCTGGAGAACCCACCGGAACGCTAATCACCGTCAAAGATATCACCGAACGCAAATGGCTCGAAGAATATCTGCGATTGCTAGAATCAGTCGTCGTGAATGCTAACGAGATAGTGATGATCTCACAGGCAGAACCAACCGAAGACCCGCTCAGTTTGCGAATTGTCTATATTAATGATGCGTTTCTACGAGTGACAGGCTACAACTCATCAGAAGTGATTGGCAAGTCGGCTCATCTTTTGCTGGGAATAGACACCGCTGAGAGGGAGGTCGATCGCATTCGGGCTGCCCTACTCAAATACGAGGCCGTCAAAGCCGAATTGATTCTCCATCGCAAAGATGAGACTCCGTTTTGGGTCGATCTCAATACTGTGCCGATTCGAGACGAACAAGGTAAAGTGACTCACTTTGTCTCCGTTATGCGCGAAGTCACGGAACGCAAACAAGTCGAAGAACAACTGCGCCGCAATGCGTTTCATGATTCGTTAACGGGGTTGCCCAATCGTCTGCTGTTTATGGAACGGCTGTCTCACACGGTCGATCGCCTCAAACAAAACCCCGATCTCCAGTTTGCCGTCTTGTTTTTGGATCTCGATCGCTTCAAAGTGATCAACGATAGTTTGGGTCACATGATTGGCGATCAGTTGTTAGTGGCGATCGCTCGTCGCCTCGAAGCCTGTGTGAGTCAGCAAGATACCGTTTCTCGTCTGGGCGGTGACGAATTCACCATTTTGCTCGAAAGCATTCGAGATGTCGAAGATGCTACCAAAATTGCTGAACAGGTACATCAGGCGCTCTCGACTCCGTTTGATTTGAATGGGCATGAGGTATTTACGTCGGCGAGTATTGGCATCACCATGAGTACGACTGCTTTTGAGCGTCCTGAAGATCTGCTGCGGGGGGCAGATATTGCGATGTATCGAGCCAAGGCCTCTGGTAAAGCCTGTCACGAAATTTTTGACACAGACATGCACACGCGAGTCGTCAATCTGCTGCAACTAGAAAACGATTTGCGGCGGGCCGTCGAGCGTCAAGAATTTTTGCTGCATTATCAGCCGATCGTCGCCCTGGCTACGGGAAGAATTGTCGGTTTTGAGGCTTTAGTTCGCTGGCAGCATCCCGATCAGGGCATGGTTTCACCGATCAAATTTGTGCCGATCGCCGAGGAGACGGGGTTGATTATTCCGCTGGGGCAGTGGGTTTTAAAAGAAGCCTGTCAGCAAATGAAACGCTGGCAAACTCGCTTTCCTCAAGATCCGCCTCTGAGCATCAGCGTCAATCTGTCGAGTCGCCAATTTTCTCAGCCCAGTCTGATTAGTCAAATTCGCCAACTGCTTGCGGATACTGGATTGGATGCTCACAGTCTCAAGCTAGAAATCACCGAAAGCGCCATCATGGAAAACACCGAATCGGCGATGGATATGCTGCTACAACTCAAGGCGATGGGCATTCAGCTTTCGGTCGATGACTTTGGGACGGGCTATTCGTCGCTGGGCTATTTGTATCGGTTTCCAATGGATTTGCTCAAGGTCGATCGCTCGTTTATTAGCCGTGTCGATGTCGATGGCGAAAAGCTAGAACTGGTTCGCACGATCATCACTCTGGCCTGGAATCTGGGCATGGATGTCGTGGCCGAAGGCGTGGAAACGACCAAACAACTCGCTCAACTCAAGGCGCTCAAGTGCGAATATGCTCAAGGTTATTTGTTTTCTAAACCTCTGAGCCGCAAAGACGCTGAGAAACTGATGAATATTGACCACCCGTTTAAGCATTTGGCTCAAGTGTTGCCGCCTAACGGACGAGCGATCGAACCCGCAGATTTTTGAGGCGCTCGCTCCCCAACTCCGCCAGCCCAACGCTCGAAAGACGAAGAACTCTGCGATCGCGGACGGATTCAAATCCTATGCGACCCGTCACCTCCCAACCTTCACGAAACATCCTTGCCAAAGTCAACACCGACAAGTCTGCGCGATCGTGATCAATCACCTTGACTTTCGATTCACCAACCCGTTTTCAATACCGTTGATGTTCAGATGAACGACAACTCTGGAAGACCGTGTTGATTGACCTTCGGGCTGGCGGCATAACGACCCCGTTCACCCGACGCTAACAACCTCTCGGAATCAGCCAGCTAACTTTGTACGGTCGGCGTGCAACGGGATTGTTATACAGCGATGCTCCCAACATTTACCAGTCAATTGTGTTCCCCTGTATTCAGGCATTATGCTGATTCGTCTATACAGAGCGACTGCGTAGCCATCTGTCTGTATTCATCCAAACCTGACCTTAGCGCAAATTCCGCA
>NZ_JBJPHS010000051.1:0-49848 GCF_052939495.1 Phormidesmis sp. 146-12
TTGCTTTTCGCCAGTCGGTGAGCGGTTCTAAAAACACTTCTGTACCGAGATAGGTTTCCAAAATTGCCCAGTTCTCAGCCAGAGGCATGTCAGGATCTAGCACGTCAAAGACAAACGAGCCGCCGGGTTTGAGAACACGCTTGACTTCGGTTAAGACGGTTTCCCAGTAGTCGATCGAGTAGTAACAACTAAATCCTGTGGCGATCGCCAGATCAAACTGACTTGCTTCGTAATGCAGCTCGTGGGCAGCTCCCAGGGTCACGCCTTTGAAGAGTTTGGAGTTTAACTGTGGCCCTCTAGCAACCAGAAGATCACGGGCGATCGTGCTGATTTCTTGCCCATAAAAAAACGCCTCCCAGTCTCGCCAGGGGTAAATCAAAAAACTCACCCCACAGCCAATATCCAGGCAGCGCTGATTTTTTTGCGGCTTTGCCAGTTGCCAAAAGGGAGAAGTCGTTTTTGACTGCAAAATGCCCGAAGTCCGTTCGAGAAAGATGGGCATCGCCTTGACTTCATCTGGCAGATCAAACGGTTCTCCCCGGTAGTCTTGATTAAAGCGATCGGCAACCGCCGTAATTTGAGTTTGCCAATCTTGAAATCGATCTTGTTTCAAGTGCCTAACCTTTCAGTGCTTTGGTGAAGTTTTGGCGATAGGACTTGCTGATCAGCAACACCGGCCACAACAACGATAGGTATAGCTTACCTTCGTTAAAGTTTGTCCGCCGAAATCCTTTCCAAAACTTCCAAGCGCCATACGCATAGCCTACCAACGCAACCAGCAGTAAAAGTTTCATTTCCTGAGCCTCGATCGTACAAACAACACCGCAATGATGCGATTACTCAAGATTCTAGCAATCGATCGGGCGATGGGTGGTCAAATCAATTTCATTGAAGCAATCCAGGGGCGTGATTAAAGAATTGTTAGCGGAACTGTCTGAGAAAACGATCGCACGTTCAAATTAGATTAAGGAAATTAAGAAATCTTCTTACAATTCTCACACACGCTGATCGAGAAAAATTGACACGATGCATCCGTAGGACACCGACTCTCAACCGTGGGAAGTGCTAGTGTGGCAAGTGTCAGGAGAATTGCTCCCCGTTTCCTGATGCCCCCGATTTCGTCTAATTACATCGTCGCGGGTGCCCCACAGATGAGAGCAACCACAGCAAACAGCAAGGAGACCGTATGCGTGCAGTGTTGATGGCAGGTGGATCAGGAACGCGACTCCGCCCCCTTACCTGTGACCTGCCCAAACCGATGGTGCCGATTCTCAATCGCCCGATCGCAGAACACATTATTAATTTGCTGAAGCGCCATCGGATTCGAGAAATTATCGCGACGCTGCACTATTTGCCGGATGTGATGCGCGACTATTTTCAAGATGGCAGTGAGTTTGGGGTGCAGATGACCTACGCTGTCGAAGAAGACCAACCCCTGGGTACGGCAGGCTGTGTCAAAAATGTCGCAGAACTGCTAGACGGCACGTTTTTGGTGATCAGCGGAGACAGCATTACAGACTTTGATCTGACGGCCGCCATTGAGTTTCATCATCGCAATCACTCTAAAGCGACGTTGGTTTTGACGCGGGTGCACAATCCGATCGACTTTGGGGTCGTGATCACTGACGAAAACGATCGCATTCGGCGATTTTTAGAAAAGCCCTCGACCAGCGAAATCTTCTCAGATACGGTCAACACGGGCATTTACATTCTGGAACCTGAAGTTCTCGATTATCTGCCCTTCAATGAGGAAGCCGATTTTTCTAAAGATCTGTTTCCCCTGATGCTCGAAAAAGATGAGCCGATGTATGGCTACATTGCCGAGGGATATTGGTGCGATGTGGGTCATCTGGATGCTTATCGAGAAGCGCAATATGACGGGCTGCGGCAAAAAGTGACGCTCAACTTTCCGTATCCAGAACGATCGCCCGGTCTCTGGGTGGGAGAAAACACGTTCATCGATCCAACTGCCCATATCGAAACGCCTGCCATTATTGGCAACAACTGCCGCATTGGGCAAAGAGTTCAAATTGAAGCAGGAACGGCGATCGGAGACAATGTGACGATCGGAGCCGACGCAGACCTCAAGCGTCCGATTATCTGGAATGGCGTGATGATTGGCGAAGAAGTGCATTTGCGGGCCTGTGTGATCGCGCGCGGGTCACGAGTCGATCGTCGCGCCCATGTCTTAGAAGGAGCCGTCGTCGGGCCGCTGTCGAGTGTAGGTGAGGAGTCTCAAGTGAGTCCCAATGTGAGAATCTGGCCGAGCAAGCATGTCGAACCGGGTGCCACGCTCAACAGTAATTTAATTTGGGGCTATGCGGCTCATCGCAATCTCTTTGGTCAGCGAGGTGTTTCGGGGTTGGCGAACGTCGATATCATTCCAGAATTTGCGGTGAAATTGGGAGCGGCGTATGGTTCGACCTTGAAACCGGGGGCACAGGTGACGGTCTCGCGCGATCAGCGACCAATTTCGAGAATGGTGTCACGATCGCTGATTGCAGGTCTGATGTCAGTGGGCGTGAGTGTGCAAAATTTGGAGGCGACTTCGATTCCTGTAGCGCGATCGATTGTCCCGACGCTGGAAGTCGTTGGTGGCATTCATGTGCGGGTGCATCCCGATCGCTCGGATCATCTGCTGATTGAATTCTTCGATCGCAAAGGTATCAATATTTCTAAAGGAGCCGAGAAGAAGATCGAAGGCGCGTTCTTTAAGGAAGATTTTCGACGGGCGCAAATTCAAGAAATTGGCAATGTGGTGAATGTCAATCAAGCGATCGACCTTTACAGCCGAGGGTTTGAGAAGCATCTGAATACTCAAGCCATTCAGCACAGCAGTTCTAAAGTCGTGATCGATTATGCTTATGCGGTGTCTGGTGCAGTGTTGCCCCAACTGTTAGCGAAATATGGCTGTGATGCCGTCGTATTGAATGCAAGTTTGACACAAACCGCCCCGACAGCAGCCGATCGTGAAGGCTTGCTCAATCAGCTAGGGCATGTGGTCGAAGCGCTAAAAGCGACTTTTGGAGTGCAGGTTTCAGCCAATGGTGAGCAGCTTGTTTTGGTTGATGAGACGGGCAATCCGATTCGGGGTGAAACGCTGACGGCTTTGATGGTCGATATGGTGTTGACGGCGCATCCGAGAGGGACGGTGGTCGTTCCAGTTCATGCGTCCAGCGCGGTGGAACTGATTGCCCGTCGCCACGATGGTAAAGTGCTGAGAACCAAAGCCAACCCGACCGCTTTGATGGAGACCTGCCACACCAATTCCAACACGGTTGTGGGTGGCAGTGGCGAAATGGGATTCATCTTTCCTCAACTGCATCCTGGCTTTGACGCGATGTTTTGCATTGCCAAACTGATTGAGATGCTGTCTCTCCAAGAGCGAACTCTGGCTCAGATTCGCGCTGAGTGCCCCCGCATTTCTCACAAAACCTATTCTGTGCGCTGCCCGTGGACGGTGAAAGGCGCGCTGATGCGGCATTTGGTCGAAAGTCATCCCGTTGAAAATCTAGAACTGATTGACGGCGTAAAGATTTTTAATCATCAGCATGATAGTTGGGTGCTGATTCTCCCCGATGCGGGTGAGCCATTGATTCACATTTATGCCAATAGCCACGATCGCGGCTGGGTCGATGAAACCCTTCGAGAATACCGTCTGCGCGTCCAAGATTTTGTCTACGAAGAACAAGGAGTCGATGAACGCCGAGCCGAGCGAGTTTGAGAAAAAACTTCAAAAACCAATATCCACGAATCTATCAAAGCAATTCTTTCATCCCTCCTCGCGAAGCGGATTACCCCCAAAGGGGAAACAGATCATCGAAGTTCTCCCTCATCCCTTCTTGTACGGAGATTTCAACCCAAATCGGTAGCTCGACCGAACCTGGAAGAAGGTCGTTTTTGATATGTTAGTAGTGCAACTGGAGATAAAATCTCGACAAAACTATAGTGAAGTACATTAATCGTTAAAGGGGTAGAGACTGGTGGCAGCAACCGACTTCAAAGACTATTACACGATTTTGGGCGTGAGCAAGACTGCCAGTGCAGATGACATCAAGAAGGCATTTCGCAAGCTGGCGCGACAATATCACCCTGATTTGAATCCTGGCGATAAGGCGGCAGAGGCTCGCTTTAAAGAAGTCAACGAGGCTTATGAGGTGCTGTCAGACGGCGACAAGCGCAAAAAATATGATCAGTTTGGACAATATTGGCAGCAAGCCGATCGAGCCGGAGCCAGCCCCGGAAGAGGACGATCGCCCTTCAATACAACGCCGGGATTTGATGAATTTGAGTTTGGCCGCTACGGCAGTTTTGACGAATTTATCAACGATCTGCTGGGGCGGATGGGCAACAACAGCACGACCGGATATGGGCGCACAGCAGATCCTTTTAGCGGCTATCGTACGGCTCCTTCGGGCGCAGGTTCGACCGCCGATATGGGGGCAAATCTCGACACCGAGGCCTCTGTAAAATTGACTTTGGGAGAAGCTTTTAACGGCACTCAGAAACGATTTGCGATTGGCAACGAAACGATCGAGGTACGCATTCCCCCTGGTGCCAAAGCGGGGACGAGAATTCGGGTACGGGGCAAAGGTCGCTTTAGTCCTCACTATACGAGTCAGCGCGGCGACTTATATCTGACCGTCGAACTTACGCCCCATCCATTCTTTCAGTTTGACGGCGACAACTTGACCTGTGAGGTGGCGATCGCCCCTGATGAGGCCGTCTTAGGCGCACAGATTGAAGTGCCAACGCCCGATGGACTGGTGAAGGTGAACGTTCCGGCGGGGATTCGATCGGGACAATCGCTGCGGCTGAGAGGGAAAGGCTGGAAAAGTCCGAAGGGCGATCGGAGTGATCAGATGGTCAAGATTACGATCGTACCGCCCAAAGAATTGAGTCCTGTTGAGCGCGAATATTACGAGAAAATTCGGGATGGTCGTAGCTATGACCCGCGTGCAAATCTCAAAGGCGTTCAGCTTTAGATCAAATCCGTTGCTTAAATTCGCTTACGGGTTAGTGAAAATCTGAATGATTACCTTTAAGCGATCGTTGCATTAACTGCCAGCCAAACAAAACGACAAAGGCAGGGTTGTTGAGGAGATAGCGTTTCCAGAGGCGGCGTGGTTCTGTAACTAAGCGATAAAGCCACTCTAAGCCGAGGCGCATCATCCAGCGGGGAGCCTGCGACACTTCGCCACTGTGAAAACTAAAGGCGGCCCCGACTCCAATCATCACGGCTTGCAGTTGACCTTGCTGTTTTGCCATCCATTCTTCTTGTTTGGGGCAACCGAGCGCGACCAATACGACCGAAGCACCAGACGCATGAATGCGATCGCGATCCGCCATTTCTTCGGCAGGAGTCAGGGCGCGAAAGGGAGGCGCATAGCTTCCAGCAATTTGTAAGGTGGGAAACTGCTGCTGTAAGTTGGATTTAAGTTTATCTAAAGTGGCTTCTGTGGTGCCGTAGAGGTAGATAGATAGATTAGATTGAGCGGCACGATCGCACCATTTCAACATTAAGTCGGGGCCATAAACTCTGGTTTGTTGAGAATTTTGTAAGAGTCGTAAGCCCCACACTAAAGGCATTCCATCGGGTGTAATGAGAGCCGCTTTATTCACAATTTGTTGATAAGATCTGCGCCAATAGGCTGTCATAACTACATGCACATTTGCCGCCACGATGTAGCAGGAAGTCTTTTGAATCGCCCACTTTTGAATGCGATCGCACGCTTCTGAATAATCTACACAGTCGAGGCGAGTTCCTAAGATTTTGGTCATGAAACCATTTGATAAGCTTGCTCTGTCAGTTGGGCAATGCGCTGCCAGGTATAACGTTCTGTGACTTTACGTTGTCCAGCTTCTCCCATTTTTTGAGCTTGAGTTGGGTTAGATAAAAGGTGACAGATGTGATCGGCAATTTGGTGAGCTTCCTGATCTACAAGATAGCCATCCACACCATCTGAAATCACTTCTGAAACCGCCGGGATCGGACACCCAATCACGGGTTTTCCAAAACTCCAGGCTTCGGTATAAACGCCCCCAAAACTCTCTTGAGTAGAAGGAACACAAAGTAACGTGCAGGCTGCGATCGCGTTGGTTTTTTCCTGCAAATCAACTTTACCCAAACGATGGATTCTAGGGTCATCAAATTCTCGAAAAACTTGCTCAGACTGTTTGACTGCCGGCCCGACAAAAACAAACTGCGCTTCGGGGATTTTTTGCCAAACGAGCTTTGCAGATTCTAATACGTGACGATAACCTTTGTAGGCATAGTGCTGTCCGAGAAAAAGAACGATCGGTGCTTTTAAGGAATGCTTTTTTTGGAAGGCGATCGCATCGGCATCAGGGGCTAAAACTGACCCCATTCCAGTTACTGCAATTCGGTTCTCTTGAACTCCTAATTCCATTAAGATCTGTTTTTCTGCCTGAGTCAGAGCAATCACGATATCCGCCAATTTATAGAGTTTTAAGTAGGCTTTATATCGCCATCCAATCCAGCGAGGATGATGAACTGGAGTCAAGACAAACGGTAAGTTTCTGTGTTTTGCTGTCTGAAATGATGCATAGCTTAATCCTTCTCGTCCAATCCGAACGTTGTGAATCAGATCGACATCTGCGTATCGAGTTAAATGCTGCTCTAAACAAGTAGAAATGTTTGGTAGTGCAAGACTCATTAAAGGATAATAAATTGGTACGATCGGAGCCAGTTTTAGCTTTTCCCAATTCGATAACCCCAATCGATGTACTGGAATGTTATCTATCACGTAATCACGGCTATTTCGGGGTGCATTCAGAGTTGTTCCTAATAGCCAATCGGTGCGATTTTGATCCCAATGGCTGACCACTTGAATGGTGTGGCGATCGCTCAACTGTTGGGCTACTTTGTGTTGATGAAGTTGGGCCCCTCCGATGTAAGGAGGATAGGCAGTCAACGTATAAAGCAATCGCATAATTCTATCTATTTTGAGGAATTATTTATCGCAATTTGATAGACTTCAGCAGTTTGTTCTGCACATTTTTTCCAGCTAAACTGACTGGCTCTTTGTAGAGATTTTTGTGACATTTCGATTCTCAGTTCTGTGCTGTTGAGAACTTTTGAAAGCGCCTGACAAAGCTCGTCCTCTTGATGGGGATCGATCATGATTCCAGCCTCGCCTACAACTTCAGGTAAAGAGCTTGTATTGGAAGTAATCACAGGCGTTCCACACTGCATGGCTTCAAGCGGCGGCAAGCCAAATCCCTCGTAGAGAGAAGGGTAAGCAAAAACAGACGCACCGCTATAAATCGCGCTCAAATCTTCATCAGGAATGTAGCCTGTAAGAATAATTCGCGATCGCAGTTTTGGATCAACGTCAGGCAGTGATTCAAAGATGCGATCGTACTTCCAACCTAGCGTTCCGACTAGAACCAAACAAGTGTCTTGATTGTGAGTTTCCTGAATATATCTGAGAAATCCTCTCACCAGGAAATCCAAATTTTTGCGCGGTTCAAGGGTCGCTAAACTTAAAATATAGGGACTTTTGGGAATCTGATATTTTTGGGTTGTGAGAGCGATCGTCGCATCATCCACAACTGGGTAAAATGCCTCAGATGCAGCTAATGGAACTACAAAAACGCGATCGGGATTCATTGAAGAAATCTCACAGAAATCTTGTTTAGTCGCTTCTGAAATACAGATTACATAATCCCGATCCTTTCTAATTCGAGCAATTGCATTACTTAAATGTCTAGATTCTCGATACTTAAAATATTGAGGAAATTTAATCGGAATCAAATCATACATTGTAAAAATGCAGGGCTTTGATTGAGTAAATTCTAAATTGCCAACTTTGAAGAATGGAAAGTGGAATAAATCAATGTCTGTGAACTGAAGTTGGGGGGGGAATAAGCGCTCGATCGGAAACGTTGAAAACTTTCTTGCAACTTTGTTAATTAAAGTTCGGCTCGTGGTTCGCTTCCAGTTAAAATCAACTAGCTTTTTTTCTGCCTTGTAGATTAGAGAAGTATAAGACTTTGGAGGAAAGGGAAGGCTAAATTGTTCAGTATGCTTTGGGTAAAGGTGTTGTACAAATTGTAAGGCGGCTGCCATTTCCCAATAGGCTCTACAAGAAGTTAGGGTGAGGTCAAGATTGCCAATCTGCAAAAGATATTTGAGGTTCTCATCAATTACTCGAAAAATACCTGTGCGAGAACGCTGATTAAAATGACTAATTCCTAACACAGAAATGTCGTAAGCGACCCGATATTTCATATTAAACTTCGACTTTTATAAGAAGATAATTAAAGATCAACGATCGCAACCAGAGAAGAATGAAACTCTAAATCAGATTGCTTCATAGTCAATAAGAGAGCCTTGATTAAAAATGCAACAAGACTTCTAACAGCATAGCTAAAAGAAAACCTCCTTTCTCCTTTGATTAGTTCAGAACACAAATACCGAATTGGAACTCGAATTTCACCAGAGATTTTGAATGGTGAATTGGTCACAGTTCTAATAAGCTTCTCCAGAGACTCTGCGTTATAGTACCTCAAATGAGTAGAATCTTGATACGTAAGTAAAGTCAAATTACACTTCTGAAAAAGCGAGTAATTCTCATGGGGAACTGTAATAATTAAACGTCGTTTTGTGACTCGAACTAACTCTTTAAGCGCAGTCAGATCATCAACATGTTCCAGCACGTCAAAACAGTAAGTAGAGTCAAAATAATTGTCTTCAAAAGGCAAGTCTGTGATGTCTGCCTGCTTATAAAAATGCCGTTGATCGACCGGAATCGTTTCTAAAAATTCAAGCATTTTATCCACTCCCGTCACATCAAATCCCTTGGCTCTTAGATATTCTGAGTAAGCACCACCTGCACATCCAGCATCTAGAAACAGATTGCCCAAAAGATAGCGATCGAGATGAGCAACTCTTTCTGAGTTTAGTTCACCTGTGATTGAAGACCACTGAAATTTTCGAGCATTCTCAAGCGAATAAGCGTCCAATGCACCGTCTCCTAATGATTGTCTATTAGTTTAAAGTCAGATCTCAGCTTTTGAAGAATTTTTAGCGTATGAGTTCCAATAATTCCGATTGGAAATACTAGCAAACAAATCGCTGTTGCCCAACAAACTCCGGCAACGCCAAGCAGATGTCCAAGCGCGATCGACAAAACAATATTAGTCACGCCTCCTGCCAGTCCAAAAATGACTTGAGACTTTATGATACCCATTCCATTAAGCACTGTTCCGATGCAGTGACCGACTGCCAATAGCACGCTTGTGACGACCATTGCCGCGACTAATGAAGTATCGATCGTCACTGTTTCATTAAGCCAAATAAAAATAATATTGTTTGTAAATGCGGCAAGCATTAGTCCCATCGAAATTGACCAGAGCAATGATAAAACGATCGTTTTTTTAAACGTTTGAATAATCCAGGAAATGTCTCTTCTAGAAAACGCTTCGCTGTAGGCGGGCCACAACGGAAATAAGAAAGCTGTTTGAATCGTTCCTAATAAGCCAAATAGCTTAAGAATGGTTCCATAAGTCGCAACTTTTTCTGCACCAAACAATTGGGCAACAATGATCAGATCGGTCTGAAAAAAAATGATGGAACTGATTTGAATCACCCAAAATTGCAGGCCTGTTTTGAGCAACCATTGAGCTTGTTTCTGACTAAACGCAGACAGTCGAGGACGCAGCGATCGCCATCTCCAACCAAAAACATGCACCGTCGCTAACAAATCGCCCAGCAAGGATGTGCCAAAAAATACGATTACAAGCTGCGGTAGCCCGACTTGAAACTGAATCGCCACCACGAGAGCCGTCACCGAGGCCAGACTACCCAACCCACCCCAAGCTTGATAAAAATAGCCTTCTTGATAAGCGGTGTAGATTCGTCCAGCGACCGAGAGGGGCAAGCGCAAAATAAAGCCAGCAAAAAACGCGATCGCCGCCCAACCCACTTCAGATTTTGCTTGAGCAGACGTGACGTTAAACAGCCGATCCCACTGTACCCAGGGGTGAACCATAAAGAAGATTAGCGTCAGAGCGATCGCCATCCCAACCATTAGCCAAAATGCGCTAGAAACGGCCTGCTTTGCCTGCGGGGAGTCGGGACGATCGGCTGACAAAACGTTAGTCAAGCTATTAGCTAATCCCAGATCAGTCAGACTGACCCAACTGAGCAACATGCTCAACGTCAGCCACAACCCAAATCGCTCTGTTCCCAAATAATGAGCAGTCAGCGGAATCGAGAGCAAATTAGCCCCCATCGAAACCCCTCGCACCGCCAGCGTCGTTACCCCAGTGAGAGTCGCGCGACGAATTCTCTGCTGCCCGTCTGGGTCTGGTTTCTTGAGGAATTTCGGCACTGCACCCATGATGCGAGATTAGACACTCCTCCCAGTATCTACCATTTGTCTACCTGAACACTGGGTCTGAGACTGGTTAAGTCGGCAATATTTCGCAGCATCGTTTCACAAATCGTATCCAGCGGTAGATCATTGGGATCGCGCCCAAACGGATTTTCGATTTCGATGCCAATTTCCTCAATCCCAAACAGCGTAAAGCTAATCAGCACCACAACGGGGCAAGTCCACCAAACTAAATTACCCACCATTTGAAAGGGCAGAGACAGGCAATAAAGCAAAAGTAATTGTTTGAGATGAATCGCGTAGGCTAGAGGCATGGGGGTTTTGAGAATGCGTTCACAACCGCCCAATTGATCCACCAAACTATCTAACAGTTCGTGCATCGCGGTCAGTTGATGAATGTTGAGACGATCGCGCTCATGCTGCAATTGCAAATAGTCGCCCAACCAGAAGGCAACTTTGAGCGGTGGGTTATTCATTCTTTTTAGTTTCTCAAATTGCTCAGGGGAAACTAATTGCTCAACTTCATGATTGACCGCCTCCTGACGCAAATGCAATTTTGTCACCACCGCAAACGCCACAATTAAATTCAAAGCCGCCAGTTTTGCAGTACGATCGCCCGTCTCTTTTTCTTCCACCACAATCCAGATGCGTCGTGCCAGGTTTCGCACACAGTTAATGATTTTGCCCCAACATTTTCGACCTTCCCAGTAGCGATCGTAGGCAGTATTGGTGCGAAATACTAACAGCAACCCCAGCACAATATTAGGGATCAAACTAGCCAAAAATGGCAGTGAAACAGGATATTTGTAGTGGTGAAATACGGTGATCACTAGCCCAAACAGCCCGCAAAAGATAGACCGGGGCAAAACAGACAAAATAATCGAGCCTTTTAGCTGCAAGGCAAGCTGCAACCAGCGGCGTTTTTCTAAACTCATTACATGGAATCGGTGGACGGCAGTTTGCTAGGAAGTGGGAGCATGGCACAAGTCCTGGATTCCCTAATTTTTGGAAGCACTAACGGTCAATCAACGCCGAACTTTGCCCGTAAACCCGGCTGCCTTAAATTGAGTGAGCTTGAGCGGGGTGGGCTGATTGGCGGCGACGGTGATTCTCAGTTCAAAATCGCTGACTCCGGGAGGCACTTCTTCGATCGACCCCAGACGAGTCCGATTTTGCATCACTGAGTCGTTGTTTGCGTCGTAGATGCGCCCAAAAATGTCTGCATTGACCACAGGTTTGTTGGTAGAGTTTTCGGCTTTGCCCGTGACGATGAAGCAGTTTGCCGCGCGTGAAGTGCCTCCGCTGCTGACGGTTCCGGCTCCGACCTCAGTTGGGCACTCGTGATAAGACAGGTCAAATAGTTTGATTTGAGTCAGGGCAAACGCATCCGGCGACCCTCCCAAAATCCACAGAAAGGCCGAAAGAACGACAACAACCAAAGCTCGAAATTGCATAACGCTACCCACTGCGATCGACTCACGCACATTATCAACCGCTTTGAGGTCAGTTGCATCACTCTTCCCAATAAAAAACCGGCCTTTACGACCGGATTCGAGAAGATTTGGAAGGGATGAGAGAAATCAGGCGATCGCTGCCACACTCACAAACTGCACCCACAGCAGATCAAATTCATCTTCTAAAAACCTGCCTGATTGACCCTTCTCTGGGCACGATCGCTAAAACAAATAAGCTGTAATTCAAATAAATATTGTTAAAAATCTCGTCAAGAATGGCTGCGCCACTGAGACTCCAGCATAGCAATTTGTTGCAGCAAAAGAACAGTACGTTGGTAAGCGCGACGTTTTCGATACCAGGAAAATCCCAGGGCAAAACCGAGCGGCAAAACTAGAGCCAGCATTCCCAACAAGGTTGTCGAGGGGCCGACTTGTCCGGTTTGAGACGCTGGATTGGGGTTAGGGAGATCTGAAGGACAGGTGGAAGACTGCATTGCTTTACTCTTGTAGAAATTAGTGATTTGGGTTGATCGATCGTCGGTCGAGAAAACAGGCGAAACCGCTACCAAGAGACTGAACTCTTTGACCCCATCTTATGTCTTGGGATAGATCTGTAGCGAAAGTAACAGAAATTTCTTTATAACAGTGCACTAGTACCTTTCTCACAAAAAAAGGGGCGGACACTTGGCCCACCCCGCAGGAGGAGATGTCTCTTAAATTTGTTCTGTAGGCTTACGTTTGGGTTGTCGTTGTTCCTACCGATAAAGACATCTTCAATGCTTGAGGATGACTTTCCTGATCAAAATTGTCCAGTTTCAAGACTTTGCCTGACTAGTTTTGCTGATTGTCCATTACAAAGTCGGGCTGGTTGCTGCCTGGTGCCCGCCAGTCCTCGTTTTCACCGCCAATAATCAGTTGCTCGATCGTCACATAATCCTGACTAAGCTGTCGAATTGAGTTGATGAGAATGTCAAGCGCGATCGCGTCACTCGTCCCCAAGTCAAACCAGCAGCGTCCCCAATAGCCTTCATACTCAAACTCGCCCATGTTGTGCATCAAGGCGACCAGCGTATTTGTAGAAGCATCTTCGTCGTAGGTCATGTAGCTGATTTCTAGCCCCACATCTTGAACTTGCAGACTTTCGGCATTAAAGCCGCCCAGCTTTCCTAAAAAGAACCAGGATGTAAAAAGTTCTTCAACGTACTGCTTCTCCATCTCAGAGGGCACCGTACTGAACTCAACCCAAATCCAAACGTTAAAGGGATCAAATTCTCGAAATTGTATTTGCATAACTTCGGATTGCTGTCGGTAAGGGGCAATTGTAAAACATGAATTTCAGTTCTTCATTATCCATTCTGCACAAACCCCAACCTCAGCGCTTTTCTCACCGCCCTTTGTTTTGTAAACGCTGCTGGGTGCGATCGAATTCGCGTTGAATCTGTTTGACCACTCCTTGAGGAAGCTGTTCTTTTTGATTGAGTGCCTTTTGAAAGAACGCCACGCTGTCTTTGTTGTTGCCTTGACGCACGAGAATTTGAGCTTTGAGATAGCTGAGTTCGGGATTAGTTGGGGCGGCAGCGATCGCTCGATTGATGGCAACCAAAGCTTTATCTAGTTGGTTCATATCTCGATAGCCTATTGCCAATCCGCGATCGGCTAAATATCGAGGACTGGCGTATCTTTCTAGTCGCTCGATCGCCTGACCTGGATTAGACAGCGGCAAACTCACATTCACAGCCAGCAGCAACTCGATATAGCCTTTGATGAGGTTGAGTTCTGGGTCTTGGGGAGCAATTTTTTCAGCATCGTCCAGATTTTTGAATGCCTGCTGAATTCTTCCTAACGCCTGGGGGGTGCCGCGCACTAAGCCCTGAGTGCCGATCACGTAGCCCAGTTCGATGAAGTTGCTAACGGCGAGGTAGAGATTGCCCCGAAGCGGATCGGTTTTGAGCAAACGATCGGCGGCTTCCCGCGTTTTACCAGCACTGGTTTTGAGTAGATCGATCGCCGCTTGTTTTTTCTGCGGATCGGTTTCACCCTGAAAATTGTTGTAGGCCATCGCTGCCTGTAGCGCATAGGCTAACGGTTCATCGGGTTCAGCTTGTCTGAGAAAGGTTTCGGCTGCTTTATAGTTGCCCTGCTCAAAAACGGCTTTAAAGGCAGCTTCGGTCTTGTCTCCGATCGGACGGGGGTTCGTCGTTCTAAACGGATCTTTGGCAAAAGATGGCGTAATCCAAAGGCTCATGGCGATCGCCGTCGCGCCCATTACCCGCCCCAGTTGTTTGGGATTAACCCAGGAATAAATCGGCCCACAGGGAAAATCAAGCATAAGTTCTGTTCTCTAAAGGACGGTGAGGAAGTCAGTTTGCGACGACAATTTAATTTTGCCATCCAGAAAATGTAATAGTTGCTTGACGAACTTCCTTATTTCAAGTTCCACTTTGGCGTTTGAACTCCGGACTCTAGAGTTCATCCCTGGTGATCATGTCGGATGTGAGGGATTTGGGTAAACTAGCGATCGATATGCCAGAATGCTGAGTACAAATTCTTTAGTCCGACCAGACTTTTCACCCTCTTGAGTACCGTCCTGAATGCTCTATCTTCGTGACCTCTCCTATCATCCGCCTGCCAGTCAAACGGCGATTCTCAAATCGATCAACCTTGAAATCGCTCCTCAGCAGTTAGGGCTAATTATCGGGCCCAGCGGATCAGGAAAAAGCACCCTCCTAGAGATTTTGTCAGGACTGGCAGAACCCACCAGCGGCAGCATTTTTTGGCGAGAACAAGAACTCAACTTTCTCCACCTTCAACAGTTGAGCGGCCTCGTCTTTCAGTTTCCAGAACGTCATTTTTGCGGCGGCACCCTGCTAGAAGAACTGCGGCTTGGTCATCCCGAACTTGGCTCAGAACGGATTCATGAAGCGTTAGCATCCGTTTCGCTCGACCACTTGCCTCTAAAAACAGCGCCTCATTCTCTCAGTGGTGGACAACAAAGACGACTCGCCCTCGCCGTACAATTGATCCGTCAGCCCAACCTCTTGCTGCTTGACGAACCGACCGCCGGGCTTGATTGGTCAATGCGACAACAGTTGGTCAATCTGCTGTCCAAACTCAAACAACAGTGGAGCCTCCTTGTGGTGTCTCATGATGCAGGAGATATGTTGGCGATCGCCGATCGCTGCTGGACACTTCAACAGGGCGAGTTAAATGAAATCGACCCCGAAAAGTTAAAGGCAAATGAGCCGCAGTTGATTTCTTAGCAGGGATGAGGGATGAGGGATGAGGGATGAGGGATGAGGGATGAAGTGGAGACATCTAAGTTGCCGGAGATGTCTGATTTGTGGCGTGAAACGTTGGGGTGGCAGCCTGATGTAAGCCAACAAGAGCAGTTTCAGCGCTTTTATGAGTTGATTTTGACGGCGAATCAGCAGTTTAATTTGACACGGATCACAGCGCCTTCAGAATTTTGGGAAAAACATTTGTGGGACTCGCTGGTGGGTGTTGCTCAGTTTCTGGGTGGGACTTCTACAGGGTTTGACGTGATCGATGTTGGCACGGGGGCCGGGTTTCCGGGGGTGCCGATCGCGATCGTTCGTCCTGATTGGCATCTGACGCTGCTCGACTCGACGCGCAAAAAAATTACGTTTGTCCAGGAGAGTGTCAAAACTTTGGGATTGGAGAACGTGAATGTGTGGGTCGATCGGGCTGAACAAGTCGGACAACTTCGCCAACATCGAGAACACTACGATTTAGCCTTGATTCGGGCGGTGGCTTCCGCTTCGGTGTGTGCAGAATATACGTTGCCGCTTCTAAAATTGGGAGGACTAGCCGTTCTCTATCGCGGTCAGTGGACAGAAGAAGAGGCTGAAAATTTGCAGGTCGCCGTGGAACAGTTAGGAGGAGCGATCGAGCCTTCTGAAAAGCTGCTCACGCCGTTGACTCAGAGTGTCCGTCACTGTCTCTACCTGCGAAAAGTCGCCCCTACTTCGGCCAGCTTCCCTCGTGCTACGGGCATTCCGACGCAAACGCCGCTGTGAGTGAGGGGTGAGGCGTGAATTCGGTGAAGTTCTTTTGCTTCGCTGTTCAGCACTTCTGCCCCCAATCTGCCAATACCTAATCTGCCAATACTTTGAAGCACAGATTAAAACTTCGGCGTTGCTGATCGGAGGGATGAATCTGTGGGAAGTGTCCATCTTTTCGCCCCCTAAATCCCCCATTCTGGGGGACTTTGAACATTGGGGTTCCCGCCGCTTTGAGGCAATTCCTCCCCTGATTCAGCAACGCCAAAACTTCTTCTGTCTCATCCCTCATCCCTCCTCGCGAAGCGGATTACCCCCAAAGGGCAGCAGATCATCGAAGTTCTCCCTCATCCCTTCCGCCCGCTCTCTCTGCTGAAACTCTGTCCAAGAGCTTGTCAGATCATCGGGAGCCGGGTGTCTTGTATCGTAAATGGCGATTACATTGGTGAGTTCACGACCTGCGGGACGCAAAATCCGACCGCCGTGGGCCAACCCTACCGAGGAGCCACCGTCTAGATTCATCGCTTCGTGACAGCCGATCGCTTGCATAATTGCCGCTTCTTTTTTGAGCGAAACTGGAGTCAGGAAGGTGACTAAAAAAAGCCGTTTGCCTCGTTCTGGAAAGCCGATCGCCGATCGTACAGCGACTCCCATCACATTTGGGTCGGTAAATCCTTCTCGTTTGGGGTTGACCGAGATTTTGCCTTTTTTGAGCAGTCTCGGCCCTGCTGTTAGCGAAAACCAGTGCTGATCCCAGGTTGGTTTGCCTTCGACTCTGGCGGTGATCATTTCAGGTCGATTGCCCGATCGCAGTCCGAGGGTTGTTCCATAATTTTCCCAGGGGCTGTACTTGAGAAACCTGCCGCCAGATACTAAGTTGCCCATGACTCGCTTTTGAGCGTCGGTGCTAAAAAAGGTGCCGCTGGCGGTGATTGCGGCTTGCTGACGGCGCACTAGTCCGATAAACGGCTCATCACCCTGGGTCGATCGCGCACTGTTGGCTTGTTTGGCACGATTGGCTAAACCCACGCTGATAAAAGTTTTGGGATCAGTCAGATCTACGATCGTAATATAAAGCGGAACGCCAGCAATCTTGCGCTGAACGACAGAAATCGGTCGAGCGACAGGGGGAACGGGAGCAGGTTCTTCGGTGGTTTTGAGCGGCGGCGCTGGGAGAATCAGGATGTTGGCAGGAAGCAGCGAACTTAGCAAAAGGGTAGACCCCGTTGCGATCGACACACTGCCCAAGAAAGTGGATAGCCATTGAACGGCTCGTCGTCTACGATCGGATTTGATTCGACTCAGCATTAACGCTTTCTGAAACGCTCTGTTGATCATGCCTTGCTTCTTTAATCGCTCGAAGTCTATTAAAAAGATTTAACGGTTGTTCACAAAATCTTACTCAGGGAGGATGACACCTTTGTAAATTTTGAAATTCCGTCCATTAGACTCTTCAATTAGTGAGCAAACAATCCCGATAAGGCTGCTTTTTTGTAACAAAATTTACAATAATTAGCGATCGCCCTAATTCCAGCGCGGATTTGATAAAAGTGTTTCGCTTCGTTTTTGAGCGCTTTTGCCGTGCCAATTCTGGGGGACTGCCGGACATCTTCAAAGGTTGGAAATTTAGTGTGAAAATTGATTGAAAAGTGCAATGTTCTGTCCGATTTCTAACGGCGCAGCTTCAATAATTCTTGGGGCGAGGCTAATAGCTTGATCTTGGCAAAAAGAATTTCTTGATCAGCATTCAATACAAACTGCCAGCCAACATTCACCCCAAATAACGGGGTTTGCACCTTGCCATTTACTTGAACTTCTGTACAGCCATCTTCTAAACTCAGCGTAGTCCCTTGCTGGGGTTGAAGAATCATTCCTTTAGCCTCGGTTTGCAGATATTGAGCGATCGCTTCCCGCCCCTCAATTGGCGACTCAAATGGCGGTTTCATAGCTCCATTGATTGCAAACAAACCACTCGTTTTCTCAAAGTCACCTGAGTTTAACGTCTCAAAATAGGCCACGATCGTAGGGTTGGCAATGCCTTCTATCTTGAGCGTTGTCGAGTCAGTGACATTCATGGCAAAAGTATCAATTCGCTTCACTCCTCACCTTATGCAAAAAAGTAAGCGCTGTCCTGACTCTCAAGAGATATTTTGGGAAGAAAAATGAGCCAAGAATTAACTCAAAAAATTAAGCAAAAAGCCTTGGAATTGGGATTTCACAAAGTTGGAATTGTGCGTATTGATGAAGTCACAAATCAGCAGTCTGTAGAATCGCTGCAATCCTGGTTAGAGCAGGGCTATCAGGCAGAAATGGCGTGGATGGCTAATCCCAAACGGCAAAATATTCAACTCGTGATGCCGGAAGTGCGATCGCTGGTCTGTGTGGCGCTCAATTATTACACGGAACACGATCGACCCAATGGTGAAGAATATGCCAAAATTTCTCGCTATGGTTGGGGACGCGACTATCACAAAGTTCTCCATAAAAAATTGAAGGCGCTTTCTCTGTGGCTCGAAGCTCAAGGAGACGGAATTCAGTCCCGATTTTATGCAGACACAGGCCCGGTTCAAGATAAAGTCTGGGCGCAACAGGCAGGACTTGGCTGGATCGCCAAAAATGGCAACGTGATCACGCGAGACTATGGTTCCTGGGTGTTTCTCGGTGAGGTGTTGACGAATGCAGAATTAGTGAGCGATCGACCTCACACCCAGCATTGTGGAACTTGTACCCGTTGTATTCAAGCTTGTCCTACGCAGGCAATCACTCAGCCATTTGTTGTGGATGCTAATCGGTGTATTGCTTACCATACGATCGAGAATCGTTCTGAGATTCCGGCTCCCGTTGCTGATCAGCTTCAAGGATGGGTCGCAGGCTGTGATATTTGTCAGGATGTCTGCCCCTGGAATCAGCGCTTTGCCCAAGAAACCGATGTTCCTGACTTTCAACCTTATCCGTGGAACATTGCCCCGACGCTAAATGAGATCGCAAATTTGTCGGACGAGGAGTACGATCGACGCTTTCCCGCCTCTGCCCTACGCAGAATTAAGCCTGCCATGATGCGCCGAAATGCCAGAGCAACTCTCGAAAGCAACCAATCACGCGAAGGAGTTTGAACCACAGATCTGGTCTGAAAGTCCCCCAGAAGTGGCAGCTTGGGGGGCAGAAGCGCAGAACATCGAAGCAAAAAAACGTTATCGAACTAACGTTAGCCTTAATCGTCAAGAACCCATCCAAATCGTTTTCTCTCTGCCAAAGTCTGTCAAATTTTGCTACACCAAAGCTGTAGAGATCATTCAAGGATGCAGCAATGGTACTTCCAGATGAGTCCGCACCCCATTTGAGCCGACGCAAAATTCTTCATCTAGCGGGGTTAGCGGCAGGGGCTGCGACTTTTCCGACTGCTTGTCGATCACTCACCGCAAATTCTCAGTCTGATGATCTTGTGGCAGATGCTCAGGCAGCAAATCCTATTCCTTTTAGTACAGGTCAAACTAGCCGAGTTGTCTTGATCAAAACGACCGATCGCGTCGCTGGAATTCGCAAAGCGATCGACCTTCTACAGCCGGATCACATCGCGGGCAAAACAGTCTTTCTCAAACCGAACTACAACACCGCTGATCCGGCACCTGCTGCCACAGATACTCGCCTGCTCGAAGCGTTAATTCAAGAATTGCAGGCCGCCAAAGTGGGGCAAATTACGATCGGAGATCGCAGTGGGATGGCTGACACTCGGCAAGCAATGACCAGCAAAGGCGTGTTTCGGCTGGCTGACCGCTATGGGGTGAAAGCGATCGTTTTGGATGAATTGGGCGCTGCGGATTGGCAATCTTTTCCGGCTCAAGACACCCATTGGAGTCGAGGATTTGCTGTTGCCCGTCCGATTCTCAATGCAGGCGCAATCATCAATACCTGCTGCCTAAAAACCCATCGTTTTGGCGGACACTTTACCCTGTCGCTCAAAAACAGTGTCGGTATGGTGGCCAAATACGTTCCGGGAAACTCGTACAACTACATGAGTGAGCTACATGCTTCGCCACACCAACGGTTGATGATTGCCGAAATCAATAAAGTCTATCAGCCTGCACTCGTGTTATTAGATGGCGTTGAAGCTTTGGTGAATGGCGGGCCAGAAGCTGGAAAGCAAGTGAAATCAAATGTGATCTTAGCGGGAACCGATCGCGTTGCGGTGGATGTGGTTGGCATTGCAATCTTACGATCGTTGGGCACGACTGAAGCCGTTTCTCGCGGCTCGATTTGGCAACTCGAACAGATTCGCCGAGCGGTCGAGTTAGGATTGGGAGCCACCCGCGCCGAACAGATTGAGATTATCACGGCTGACAGTGCTGGACGAGGGATGGCTGATCAAATTCGTAAACTGATTACGGCTTGAAGCCTTTCTACAGGATAAGGTGTCTGCGGATTGTGGATTTAACAAAACTGACCCTTGCCTAGGGAGTAAAAGTCCTTCAGTGCTTTGGTTTCAAGTTCTGCTGAGGATCACGCTTTGAGGTGTACCTTTTCTACTACTTAAGATAGTCCAACGTCTACCTGGAGCAAGATTCAACTAGGCAAGAAAATGCAGTAGAGATAGAGAGTTAAATCTTACGGAGATTGTATCTAGTGAAACTGAATTATTTTGGGAATCAAGTTCTTACTGCGGGACGCTGGCTGGCGACGAGTCTGTTTTGTGTGGCTACTGTCGCTTTTGTATGGCTGGGTGGCTTTTCTTTGAGTGTTCCAGCGATCGCCAGTCCAACCACGAGCTTGATTGCAGCAGATCTAGGCGACCAGATCAAAGGGGCAGCCGATGACGTTCGGGCAGGCTCTAAGGATCTGATCAGAGACACCGAAGGTAAAGTTAAGAAAACTGCTAACAAGAACGCTGCTAAAGTCGATCGCGCGGATGAAGATGGGGGTGCTGCCGAAACGAAAGCAAAGCGTGACAAGTCTCGAATCGAAAAAAGAGCGAGTGAAGATGCAGATCGCACTGAGACAGCCGTTGATAAGTCAATGAATGCTGTCAAAGGTGCCGTTGACAATATCAAGGATGCCTTTGGTAAATAGAGAATAGAATTTCTCAGGGTTAGTGAGTACGACTTCAATAGACCTCCTGCACGAGTACTCTACCCTCACCCTAGCCCTCTCCCCAAGGAGAGGGAACAAGAGAAAAGAAGAGAGTCTGGCTCTCTTCTCCCTGGGGCTACCGTGTACACACAAGTTGATTGATCTGTCATTGCCAAGACCCTTCGCCCCCTAAATCCCCCATTCTGGGGGACTTTGAGCTGTTGTCATGGCTTTGAACTTTGGAAATCTTTCCTTTGTCAAAGTCCCCCAGAATGGGGGATTTAGGGGGCTGAAGCCGATTGAAACGAAGCGATTCCGGCCTTGTGTGTACACGGTAGTTCCCTGGGGAGAAGGGTTGGGGATGAGGGCGATTATGATGCGTGCAGGAGGTCTATTATCTGCATATAAAATTGCATATGAACATAGGGGTTCTTGAATAAGTAATCTTGAAACCCTTGTTTAGCTTGGTCTTATATCCAGAGAGAATGCCTACTCACTGAGAAATCTTTATCCGGGATGGATTACAGTCTGTCCCGGATTTGTTGTTTGGGGGATTGCTTTGAGAATAAGTGGGCGACCCCTTGCGGGTAACTCGAAGAGATCGCTCTCATCTACTTTCCTTGGTTAAGCCATCCTTCTATTGCAGGCAGCAACTTCTCTGACAGTTGTTTTGGCTGCGAATACAACCTGTTTTTGCGTAGCGCTGCCCATGCTTGCGTACAGTAGGATAAGCCAACAGTTGTAGGGGAATTCCAGTTAGTTTCCAGGTCAGCCGACCCAAAGCATGTAGGACATCCCAAGCTTCTTCTAAACTAGGTTTTGCAACTAGCTCACTTAACTCTGCTTTCAGTGCTTGACCTTGAGATTGTAAGGTTGGAGGATGACACAAATCGTAGGCTATCATTCCGGCTTGATAGTGCTTGAGGATTTGAAATTCATTCACGCTGATCTGTCCTTTGTATCAACTTTGGATAGAGATTAAAGAATCCATTTAATCATCCAGCGAAGTCAGCGCAAATTTGGAAGGCGGCTGGTCGATGCGGGCAGAGGTGGCTAACTTTTGCATAAACTCTTGGGCGAGTGAGACAAAGGCTTTAGAACCTGCTGTGCCAGGATTGGATAGGACGACAGGCGTAAATGTATCCACCGCTTTTGACACATTGACATCAGGTGGAATGCGCGTTTTGAACAATTTTGCTTCGCTAAAGTCCTCGTTTAGTCGCTTCATAACTTGTCCATAATAGCGGCTCGAAAACACGTTTCCAGAGAGTGAAAAGGCAATTCCTAACAGATTTGGGCCGCCGGGTGTGTCTTCTTTATGAGTTTCCTTGAGTTTGGCGATGCGTCTTTCTAGAAGTTGAATGCCAATCAGCGACAATGGCTCTGGTTTTGCAGGAATTAGATAAAAATTACTGGCTAACAAGGCGCTACGAGTCATCAAATTATATCCAGGCGCACAGTCTAAAATAATCAGATCGTAGTTTTTGGCGATCGGCTGCAAAATACTCTGAATTAACGTCTTCTCAAAAGTATTCCAGGTCGTTTCAAAGTTGACTTGTCCCTGGTGCATTGCTTTGCGGTGAAGCATTTCTGACACCAAATATTCATCATAGAGATCAATATCTCCCGGCAACAAGTCCAACCCTTTGACATTGCAGACATAAGAGCGAACGGCTTCAGAAACCGTGGTCGTTAGCTGAGGATCAGAGAGAATCGATCGCTTAATCAGTTGTCTCAATGTCCGTTTTTCGTTGCGAATCTTTGCAAAATCGGCGGGTGTCATCAAGCTCAAAGTCGCGCTGATTTGCGTATCGAGATCGACGATCAAAACTCGTTTGCCGTGATATTTTGCAAGGCAAGTTGCCAGATTGACGGTGAGCGTTGTTTTGCCCACTCCACCTTTCATATTTGCAGTTGCAATCACAAACGTCATGACCTGATTCCTCTGAGTAACGATGCCTACAATTTTCCGGCAGTTAGGCACTTAAATATAGTCCCTAGAAGTTACGGAGATCAAACGAATTTGAAAAAAATCTGATCGTCTTGTGTTTTAAGGATTTCTAATACCAAATTAATTTGTTAATGTTATAGACCCTTCGCCCCCCAAATCCCCAGTCTGGGGGACTTTGAGAATCCGAGACTTCTTTGGCTTGAAGTCCTCCACCAGTGGGAGATTTAGGTTGCTCTCCCAGATCTGTAGCACTCAAAGATCAATTTGGTATAACTTCAAGTAGAGCGAATTGGAGCGCGATCGAGCATTTCAACCGCAATTTTATAAGCGTCTTAGGGGGGATGCTTGGAGGACTTGATTGGGCGATCGGGAGCTAAAAGTAGAAACTTTGTTCTATAAATCCCGGTGGGTGAAAGGTTTGGCGTTGGCTCCCGTATAGGTGGCGGCGATTTGACCATTGCCCACAAGTTGATATTTGTAGGTGACGAGTCCTTCTAGCCCAACGGGGCCACGAGGCGGCATTTTTTGGGTACTGATGCCCACTTCTGCCCCAAATCCATAGCGAAACCCATCCGCAAAGCGCGTCGAACAGTTGTGATAAACCCCCGCCGCATCTACCTGAGCCAAAAAGGTTTGAGCAGATATGGGATCTTCGGTAGCGATCGCTTCGGTATGCCGTGAGCCGTAGGTATTGATGTGATCGATCGCTTGTTCCAATGAGTCTACAATTTTGATGGCTAAAGTTAAATCACTGTATTCCGTTATCCAATCGGCTTCCGTTGTCGGGGCGATGTTGAGAATTTCGCGAGTTCGTTCGTCTCCTCGTAGTTCGACGTTTTTTGCTTGCAGTGTCGAAACTGCTGTCAACAGAAATTCTGAAGCGATCGTCTGATGAATTAATAGAGTCTCAATGGCGTTGCAGGCTGCGGGATAGTGTGTTTTAGAATCAATCATAATCTTGATCGCGTTCTCGATATTGGCAGAGCGATCGACGTATAAATGACAGATTCCGTCAGCGTGTCCCAAAACGGGAATTCTTGTATTATCTTGCACAAACTGCACAAACGCATTCGATCCTCTAGGAATAATCAAGTCTACAAACTGATCGAGTTTGAGTAACGCCAGCGTTTCTTCTCGTGTAGTGAGAAGTTGAACAACGGATGGATCAATCTCTGTCTGCGCCAATCCCTGATGAATCGCTTTGACCAATGCTTCGCACGATCGGACTGCTTCTTTGCCGCCCTTGAGAATCACACCATTTCCAGACTTGATCGCCAGACTCGAAATCTGCATCACCGCATCCGGCCGCGCCTCAAAAATCACGCCCAACACCCCCAACGGACAGATGACCCGCTTGAGAATTAGCCCCTCATCTAGCTCACGGTGAATCTGCACCTCACCAACCGGATCAGGCAGCTTGCCCACATCTCGAACGCCCGCGATCGCTCCCCGCAGTTTCGCCTCATCTAACTTCAATCGCGCATACAAAGCTGGAGCAATTCCCGCAGTTTTGGCCGCTTCACAGTCGGCCGCGTTGGCAGCCAAAATTTCAGTCTGGTTCGCTTCTAGGGCATCTGCAATGGCGGCGATCGCTCGATTTTTGACCTCCGTCGATCGCGTTCCCAAATCACGGGCAGCAGTGCGAGTGTGTTGTGCAAGATCGGTCAGTGAGGAAGCAACTTGGGAAGTCATAGCCAGAAGGAAAGGATTGCGATACTCTCAGCTTAGTATAGAGAATCCGGCGATTTTTCCGATGATTTTAAGATTTGTAAGAAAGATCGGTGATCGGTTGCTGTTAGCAGTCTGCACCCGGACTAATAGAACTGACTGGCTCTATGCACTGCTGCTTTTGGGGTTGTATAGCCTGATCTACTTACCGATGGGGTTTGTTAGTGGGTTTCTCAAGTTTGAGCCGAGATGGGATGCGCTGCTGAAAGTGACGATCGGAGCTTTTATCTCGCCTGGTTTGACCGAAGAATCTGTGTTTCGAGTGTTGCTGATTCCCCATCGGTCTGAACCTGTACTGCCTTACATGCGCTGGGTTTGGACAATTTTAAGCTGGCTGGCATTTGTGATTTATCATCCGCTCAATCCAGGGGGGCGACCGTTCTTCAGCAGTCCAATTTTTCTACTTGGGGCAGGGCTGTTGGGCATGATTTGCACCTCTTCTTATCTTCGCAGCGGCTCACTCTGGATTCCAGTCATTTTGCATTGGTTAATTGTTGTAGTCTGGTTAGTCATGTTAGGTGGACTAGAAAAGTTTACGAGTGGGTGAAGTTGCATTCATCGCTTAATTGCATACATAACATTCAATGATCTTGCATGGGTTGTCGCTCTTGAATTCTCTGTAAATGGAGAACTTTGAACTAAAGATTTTGATCTTGTCCAGAAGTCACCCAGAATTGGGGGGTTGGGGGGCAGAAGCACCAGACAACGTAGTGAAAGATTTTGTCAAATCTATATCAACTTATCCAGTCCGATCGCATTCGGTAAGATGGCCTTGGGCAACATTCCATGCACGCCTTTTTGAGGACTGTTAACCACCTGAGTAATCTGAAAATTGACCGCCAAACTACATAACACATAAGCCTCTTCTGCACTGATGCCGACAAAGCGTTCGATAAAGTCAATCATCTGGTGCAGCGCCATCTCGAAGGCTCCATCTAGCGTGGAGCCAAAGCCCATTGTGATCCAATCCGTTGGCGTTTGGGCGATCGGCACCGTCAGCTTCAAATCTTTGCGAACTGTGAGTTGGATGGTGCCATTCATTGAGGTTTCGATCGCCGTTACATTGACTTCGCCATCTCCCTGGACTGAGTGACCATCGCCGATCGAAAACAACGCCCCTTTGAGAAACACAGGCAAAAAGACGCGAGAACCTGCTTGCAACTGACGATTATCCAGATTGCCCCCATAGACACCGGGCGGAATCGACGATCGCTGCTCTTCATCTGTCGCCACACCAAGAATTCCAAAAAACGGTCGGAGCGGAATCGTCACCCCACTATCTACAGGAAACTCCGTTACGCCCTTCTCTAAATCCAATGGAATAAACCGTAAGGCCGCTTCTGTAAACCGCTCTGGCAAAGCACCCCAACCCGGACGAATCGCATTAAACCCCACAGGCAAACTGGGCGCGATCGCCTCCAACTTCACCTCTAGCACGTCCCCCGGTTCAGCCTCCTCGACATAAATCGGGCCAGTTAATAGATGTGGGCCAACGCCAACCTTGCGATCGCTCCCCAAGTTCTCACAAATTTCTCGAAAGGCAGGCGGTACAAACTCAGGCGGCGCTTTGTCAGCCACATTAAAGCCAGAAAACGTCTCGACCTGAATGCGATCGCCCGATTTGACGACTAGTGCAGGCTTGAGCGTTGCAGAAAAGCCACCGAGATGTACCGTGTCACAGGTTGCAGCTAAAAAGTGATCAGTCATTTGAGAAATCATCGTAGAATTTTCAGTAATCAACGATCGCTGAGAGGTATCTAGCCCCGAACCTGGTTAGAAAGGTTGGCTTCTATTCTGGCAGACTGACCGACCTCTAGAGTGTTCACACATACTTTTTGAAAAACGGGTGCCTATTCATGACTGCTACATTAACGATCGTTCAAGATACCTGGCTCACACTTACTCAATCACAAAGTACCGATCTGCCTGATAATCAAAAACATCACGTTTTGGCAGGTGAAATTTTTACATTACTCAGTTATGAGGTTATGGGGGATTTTATGCGTGTGACATTGGATCACGATCGCCTCAGTGAATCCAATCCATTCAACAAAATCCCCATCTGGTATGTGAATTGGGCTGATGTCAGAATTATCCAAAACTCGCCAGTTCGCCTCGCTTCCTTCTCTAACAAAAACTCTAACAGGGTGAGTAGCCAGACTCTGGTTTTTGCAAAAAAGGATACTGATACGCCCGTTAAAAACACTCGTCCATGAAACGGGCTTCAACCTAAATCAATGCTCAACTTAGGAGAGAACGTAATGGTTCTGATGTTGACGATCGTTAAAGATACCTGGCTAAAAATCAGTCAAGCTCAGAGCGCAGATCTCGCTGATAACCAAAAGCATTTCGTTGCTGCGGGCAAGCAGTTTGCGCTGTTGGACTGTCATCAAGAAGACAATCACCTCTGGATTGTGCTCAGTCAAGACGCTGCCCAGCAATTCTCAGGACAAAGTACCTGGTATGCCTATGTTCCAGACGTGCAGGTGTCACAAGATGAAGAAATCTTTGAACCTCCCAGGGTTGCGGCAATGAGAAAGGATACTGGTACACCTTCTAACAACCCTGTTAAACCTAAACCCCCTAAACGAAAACCTTAACCCCAATCCAAGATCAGATTAGGAGAAAAAGCAATGGCTCTGATGTTGACGATCGCTCAAGATACCTGGCTCACACTCAATAAACCGCAAGATACAGATTTGCCTGATGATCACAAACATCGCGCGCTTGCAGGCGAAACCTTTCCGTTATTGAGTCATGAGGTGGATGCAGACTTTTTTGTCGTTACGTTGGATGGCGATCGTCTTGGTCAACCCAGTCCATTTGGCGAAAATCTTACCTGGTATGTGAATGCGGCTGATGTCAAAATCGTCAAAGGCTCACCAGTTCAATTCGCATCCTTCTTGAGCGGCTTTCGTGGAATTGTTGCAAAGTTCTTGCCCAAAAAGCCCGATACTGATACACCCTAAATCCTCCACCAGTACGGGACTTTGAACTAAAAATCTTGCCTGAAAGTCCCCCAGAATAGCCAGCTTGGGGGGCAGAAGCGCTCAAGAACGAAGCAAAAACTTGATCGAATTCACGTCAGCAGAGGTCTTCTACTTTGCATTCTGCATCTTGCACTATTCACTATCTCAGGGCTGCATGAATACCATTGACGCTACTGTTTCTGATTCTGATTACACAATCAATCCAGATATTTTTGTTTCCTATTCGCGTCGCAATCTAGAATTTGTTTCTCGTCTGTGTAATGCGCTCAAAGATCGAGAGCGATCGCTCTGGGTCGATTGGCAAGATATTCCCCCGACTGCTGACTGGCGACAAGAAATTCAGTTGGGCATTCTCAATGCAGATACATTTTTGTTTGTTCTCAGTCCCGATGCGATCACTTCTCCCGAATGTCAGAAAGAGCTTAACTATGCAATTGAGCAACACAAACGATTGCTGCCGATCGTCTGTCAAGAAGTCAATCCGGCTGAAACCCATCCGCAAATCGCTGCCCTCAACTGGATTTTTTTTCGAGAACAGGACAACTTTAATCATGCTCTAGAGAAGCTACTCCGGGCACTCGACGATGACTTGGACTACATTCAAGGACACACTCGACTGCTGATTCGCGCAAATGAGTGGCAAACAAGCGATCGTGACAATAGCCTCTTACTTTCTGGCAAAAGTCTCGAAGCCGTTGAACATTGGATGGTGCAGGGGGCTGACAAAACGCCTCGACCTTCACAACTGCAATTGGAATATGTGGCGGCAAGTCGGCTATCTGAGAAGAATCGTCAACGCGGTTTGCTCACAGGAGTCTCGATCGCTCTGGTTGGCATTTCTGCCCTAGGATTGTTTGCCTTTGAGCAATACCGCACCGCCGAGAAAAACCGCAAACTCGCAGTCACAGGCGAAATTAAGGCGCTCAGTGCTTCCTCAAATGCTCAATTCACCATTCAGCAAGAATTTCAGGCATTGATCGATGGACTCAGGTCAGCGAGACTTCTCAAACAAGCCAATTGGGTCGAAGCCAACACACGGCTAGATGTCATGTCCACGCTAGGAAAAGCAATCTATCACATCAAAGAACGCAATCGACTAGAAGGGCATACTCGCTGGGTTCGTCGCACCCGATTTAGCCCCGATGGAACTACCATCGCCTCTGCCAGTGGAGACGGCACGATCAAACTTTGGCGCTCTGACGGCAGCTTATTGCAAACTCTGAAAGGGCACACAGACGGCATTTACGACCTGAGCTTTAGCCCTAATGGACAAACGATCGTCTCTGCCAGTCTCGATCGCACCCTCAAACTCTGGAAGCTAGACGGAACAGCAATCGCCACCTTTAAAGGGCACAAGGGTAAAGTCAGAGCCGTAAGTTTCAGTCCGGATGGGCAAACGATCGCCTCCGGTGGAGACGATAGAACAATCAAACTCTGGAAACCAGACGGCACTTTGATCAAAACCCTCACCGGACATCAACGAGAAATCTATGGCGTGAGTTTTAGCCCCGATGGAACGACGATCGCCTCCGCCAGCATCGATCGCACCGTCAAACTCTGGAAGCGAAACGGCAAGTTGCTCAAAACCCTCACCGAACATAGGGATTCTGTTTCGGAAGCTGTTTTCAGTCCAGACGGACAAACGATCGCCTCCGCCAGCTTAGATGGCACCGTCAAACTCTGGAAGCGAGACGGCAAGTTGCTCAAAACCCTGCCACAAGAAAGTGGGGCTGTCTACGGCGTTGCTTTTAGCCCGGATGGACAGACGATCGTTGCCGCCTACGCCAACAAAACCGCAATCCTGTGGAAACCAGATGGTACCAAAATCGCAACCCTAGTCGGACACAGCAGCCTGGTCAATGGCGTGAGTTTTAGTCCAGATGGAAAAACGATCGCTTCCGCTAGTCAAGACCAAACCGTGAAACTGTGGCATCAAACCAACTCGCTGATGAGCGTTTTTGTCGGTCACACAGCCGAAGCTAATAGCGTCAGTTTTAGTCCAGATAGACAGCTTGTAGCCTCTGCCAGCAGCGACACCACCATTAAGCTTTGGAAGCCGAACGGCAGTCTAGTCAAAAACCTCGTAGGACACACCGATGAAGTCTATTCAGTTAGCTTTAGTCGTGATGGTCAAAGGCTAGCATCCGCAGGTGCAGACAACACGGTTAGACTGTGGAAACGAGATGGAACGTCGATCGCCACTTTCAAAGGACACCAGGATGCGATTAGTGAAGTGAGTTTTAGCCCTGATGGACAAACGATCGGCTCCGCCAGCATTGATAAAACCGTCAAACTCTGGAAACGAGACGGCTCCTCAAAAAACCTATCCGGTCATACCGATGCGGTGTTTGGCGTGAGTTTTAGTCCCGATGGACGAATGATTGCTTCTGCCAGTGGCGACAAAACCATCAAACTCTGGAAACCAGACGGCACCTTAATCAACACCCTCAAAGGACACACCGCCAGCGTCAAAAGCGTCAGTTTTAGTCCCGATGGAAAACTGCTTGCCTCTGCCAGTTCAGACAATACGGTGAAGCTCTGGAAGCTAGACGGCACAATAGTCAAAACCTTAAGCGGACACAGCAATGCTATCAATGGTGTGAGTTTTAGTCCCGATGGTCAACTGATTGCCTCTGCGAGCGACGATCGCACCGTGCGACTCTGGAAACCAGACGGCAGCTTGGTGGCGATTCTCACAGGCTACGAAGATAGTGTGTTTGGCTTAAGTTTCAGTTCTGATAGCAAAACGCTGGCAACCTCAAGCGACGATCGCCGAGTCACCCTCTGGAATCTAGAAGGACTGAACCTGGATGCCCTGCTGACTCAAAGTTGTGATTGGCTACACGACTATCTGACGACGAATGCTAGGGCAAATCAGGACGATCGCCAGTTCTGCAATTCCCTTCCTCGATCCAAACGCTGAATTTTCAGCGGCCTCGCTAGAATGATAATCTCAATAACCTGGGATTCAATCAGAAGGTGTGTGATGAGTGATCAGCAAAATTTGTCAGAAATCAATTCACTAGTGCCGCCTCCTGTCGAGCCATACAAATCGAGCTTGTGGGAGGAAATTGGCATGGGATGGGCATTTGTTGTCTTTGTGTGGCGCGTCTCCAGTCGAATTAGAGGCAGTTGGAATCGCCTTCGTTTTGTAGTTGGGCTAATCTTTTGGAAGCCTTTTTTACCCAACGATCGCTAACTCATTCTTGAAAAAATCCCATGTATTACGACCCACATCAATTTGACTTTGTTCATCAACTCGAAGCCAATTGGCACACCATTAAAACCGAATTAACTCAACTCGACCCCAAAGATTTTATTCCCTATCCCGAAAAGTATCTACTGCAAAGGAAGACAGGCTGGGATATTTTTGGCATGTATTTTCTGGGGGTCAAAATTGATATTAATTGTGAACTTTGTCCCAAGACAGCCCAACTGATCGAAGCCGTTCCCGGTATGATGACCGCAGGGTTTTCTCGATTGGCAGCAGGGGCCCACATTGTTCCGCATTCGGGCAAACCGAGTAGTGTATTGCGCTGTCACTTGGGATTGTCTGTTCCTGAAAAATGCGCTCTGAGAGTCGCCTCCGACATTGAGCAATGGCAAAATGGTCAATGTCTGGTTTTTGACGACACCTCAGAACATGAAGCCTGGAACTTGAGCGATCGTCCCAGAGATATCTTATTACTTGATTTCAAAATTCCCCCCGGTTTCCAAATCATTCGCTAGTTCTCATCTTCTCTCTTGGGATGAAAGATCTTGACCCAAAACTTCTTATCCTGAAGTCCCCCAGAATTGGGAAGGTGGGAAGCAGAAAATCTTATTCACGAAGCGAAAGAACTCTATCAAAGTGACTTCAATCTGATAAAAAACACGACTGCGATCGCACTCAATTTCCGCATTGGGCACTCAAAAATCTGGGAAATTGCTGGGAACTGTTGAAGCATTCCTTTATACGGTTAGACGATCGCCAAAATGGTGAGTTGATGACTTCAACGGGGTATCACTAGCTTTATCCCCATCCTTGCGATCGACTAGCCTAACCTCAGCTTGGGGATTGTCCTATCCAGTCAAAACTATGTCTGAAGCACTACTCAAAGACCGCGACTACACGATCGTTGTTGCCAAAACTAGCTCCGATTTGTTGCAAAAACCACCCGGATATGAGCAACGCTGGTCAAATGCTCACGACGCGATCCTGACGCTTGCCCAAAAATGCGAAACGTTTGACCCAGACGGACTGACGCTTTACCTATCCGATCGTCGTCAGTCTGAGCAGTTCAAATCCTACCAACACGTCAAATCCAGTCAAATTACAGAAATTTTTGAGGCGCACTATCCCCCCGCCACGATCGACCTGCTAAAAGTTTTGCAAACCATTTTGCACGAATTTTTCACCCGCAAAGCTGCCCAGCAGACCAAACCCAACGGTGAAATGATTTTGATCTTGATCGACGGCGAACCGAGCGATCGTATGGCTATTTCTCGCCTCCTGATCCAGACGGCCAACCAGCTTGACCACGATACTGAACTGGGAATTGGCTTTATTCAACTGGGCGACGATCTGATTGCGAGAGGCTTTTTGGCGGCTCTGGATGACAACCTCAAATCAACAGGTGCAAAATTTGACATTGTGCATACTCAGGTGATCACCGACCTCCAATCCCACTCGCTGACTGAGTTTCTGCAAGACGTTCTGAGCGACTAAACGCTGAAATGGCAACAACCTGATAAGCTGTAAGCGGATACGACCCACCTCAAGTGTATGGCTTAATTTTTATGGAGTGGCACACATCAGATGCCCAGAGTTTAGCAATTATCGATCGTGAGATTGGCGACCATGCGTTCTCACCCGCAGAGTATGAAATTGTGCGACGGGTGATCTATGCCACGGCTGACTTTGAGTACAAATCGCTGATTCGATTTTCAGAGTTAGCGTTGCAGTCGGGAGCGGCCGCGCTGGCCGCCAGGACGACGATCGTCGTTGATGTCCCAATGGTGCAAGTTGGCATCACCAGCAACATTCAAAACACCTTTGCTAATCCGATTTATTGCAGCATGGAGGCGTTGACCCGTCCTCAAAAAGAAAAAACTCGCGCCGCCTGGGGCATCGAAACGTTGGCAAGACGCTACCCAGAAGGCATTTTTGTCATCGGTCAGGCTCAAACCGCACTCTCTGCCCTAGTCGAACTGATCGAAGCCGAAGAAATCAAACCCGCGCTGGTGATCGGGACTCCTTCTGGATTTGTCGATGTCGATGTTGCAAAAGCTCGCCTCAACGATTCGCTCATTCCCCACATTCGCACCGAAGGGCGTAAAGGTAGTGCAGTCGTGGCAGCAGCGATCGTCAATGGATTGGTTGATTTAGCGTGGCAGGCATACGGCCGAGAAAGCAACGGAGTTGGTTAGGATCACAGATTAAATAAACGTTCGTGAGCATTCGCGCTGCTTGAAAACTCAGGAACACTTCCTAAATCCTTGACGAGTGAGGGACTTTGAATTAGAACTCTGGTCTGAAAGTCCCCTAAAATTGGCAGCTTGAGAAGCCCTGAACATCGAAGCGAAAAACTTTCGTCGAATTCACGTTAAATAAACCTGGTGAATGCAGTTCGTTTTGCAAGTGCCTTTGACAACGGGGCTATGAGAACAAAACTTACCTTCGCAGGTTAAACCGCTTTTCTAGTCTGCCGATCGCCGACGAGATAAATTACCAGGTCGTCTCTTTTGACCACTCGGCTTTCGCGAACTTCCTCGCACATTCCTTCTGGGTGCATCCTCAAAGTCAGCATTCGATCGTCGGCGCGGTTCAGTCAAATCGTCTGCCTCAAAGCCATAATCTTCTCGCTCCAGCCGCCGACTCACCGCTTCAAACTCATCTCGCCGCAGGTAAGGATAGTCACTCACCCACACGCCATTGCGCGGCAAAAACACGTCTGTAACTCTGGCAATTTTGCTCAAGTCCGATCGGTTCGACAAAATCATCAACTCAGCCGTGTCACCGGGTGCGATCGCCTGATGTTCTCGCTTGAGCGGAGCTTGAATTCGCGTGGCAAACCCTGTCTCATCCACAACTTCAACATTGATTTTGCGCTCTCGGTTCTCGACGATTACCAGATCCCCGGTATTGTTTACGTTCTCTTCTTGACCAATCAACTCATCTGAGATGTACACATCCGCCACTTCGCCCCGCAAAAATCCCGCAAACTTGTAGCGACGGTAGGCAATATTTCGCAAACTCGCTTCCAAAACGGGACTCCACAGCCAATAGGTCATGGCAAACAGCCCTAAAAAAAAGCGAACTCCACTCAACGATTCGATCGGCAGCAGCCAGCCAATAAATAGAATGCAAGCCAGCGCAGAGATCGAAATCAACACTCGCCTCAAAAAGCTAGGAAACTTACCCCAGGCGTGTTTGTACTGGGCACCTGTCGCAACGACCGGGATGAGTTGCTCAAACTTTTGACGACTTAAAGGAATCAGCATGAGTGCGAATTATAGAACCTGACCACAACATTAGCCTAATCCCATTTTGGAGTCTAAATTTCAAAATTGGCAGCAATCGGTCAAAGGTGAGCGATCGTCTCCCAATTTCTGCCTTCAGGCTTGAGGCTTTCCTTGACTCGTGAAGAGCGAAATTTTACGGATTCTTAGCCTTTTGCCGAATCCAAATGCTCGCAAAGTCGAGTACTTTTCGTGAGGGGCCGTCAGGGATTGTCATCGAAAATGGGATCAAATCTGAGGAACGCGCTCAGAAAGAACTAAGCAACTAGGGGGCAACTAAGTTTGTTTAGGTTTTTCAAAAGAAAAGCGTCCTTACAGGTAGTCTGCCTGATCCTGGGGGCTTTTAGGGGTCAGGCAATTTTTTGTCTATTTGTGTGGCGATTAATTACTTATTTGTCCATTGTTAACTATTTGCTTATTCAAACTGCGACATGGTAAGGCTTACAGGCATTTTCAATTTCTCCCACCTTAAGTCGCAAACGATTTGCAGAACTTTGGGGTCTGTCCATCCGTTGATGTAAAGGAAGATGATCTTGGTGACAAAAAGAAGCCCCAAAGTTTCGAGGGGTTTTTGAAGGCATAGCAAAGCTTGAGTTTTAGAACAGGGGTTTCAAATTTGTCAATCACTACGATAGTCATTCCATAGTCAAGCTCAACTTTATTCAATGCAGCAGCGCCATGTGGAGGACTTTGAGGGCATTTGACGAGACATCCTGCATGAATTGGGACAGGGCGACGAATTTTGGAGTTGGGCAATGAAAAAGCGATGATCTGTTTCTGACGTTGCTTTTTCAGCAAAGCTGTTCGCTTTGAAGCTTATGCGATCGCATTTGAAGGACTGACTCAAGGGTTGATATGGCTCGAAACTCAGCGACCAAACTGGTAATCTGCTAGACATTCTAGACAACCCCACGGTTCTGGAAGAAATTGTTCGCCTCGAATCACTGCCATATTCGGACTACCAATCACCTTGAGCGTTTGTTCCGCGAGTTTCGTGCTAAGTCCGATGAGATGGGTGCGTTTCCAAATCAATATCAATTGAGTTGCCTAACCGTTTTTTGTATGGTAGTGGAGCGCGATCATGCCAAACACGACCCAAAATCCTCCGGTTGCACTTTTCCGCAATCCAGCTTGCGCTCATCGATCAATCGAGTTTGTATGCAGAACGAATGGCTTCTGAGAATAACTCATCTACGATCGAACTCATGAATGACAAGGAACAACGGCATCGCTAATCGTTCCAATCAAAATTAGACGAATGATAGAAATTTGGGCGTTGCTGATTGGAGGGATGAATCTGTGGGAAGTGTCCATCTTTTCGCCCCCTAAATCCCCCAAATTGGGGGACTTTGAACATTGGGGTTCCCGCCGCTTTGGGGCAATTCATCCCTTGATTCAGCAACGCCGAAATTTGATATGGCTGTAAATCGTTTCATCGGAATCACTGGATTGGGTTCAAGGTGGATCTGCGATCGTGCAACTAAACTGTCGATACATCATTTGATGTTTACAAAGGAGACTATGTATGAAATTGCTACCGATGTTTGTTGCCGCCTCAAACACATTGGCGGTTTCTCCAGGATTTACATACTCGGCGTTTGCCCTTCACCCAGTTCCAAGCTTCTAATGGAAATATGCGAATTCGACTGAAGTGGGAGAACGGTGACACAACAGACGTGGAAATCGGTCAGGATACTGTGAGGGCTTGGAAAACCATCTTTAAGCCAAACGTTTGACTTAGGGCAATGCGAACGACAACAGTTTTTCGACCACTAGAATGTTTTTGCGACACAACCGTCTTTTGTAGTTTTGACCAAGCTGCCGATATGCAGACGGGTTAGCGTTTCAAGATTTTGTTGAGCTTCTTGGTGCGATCGCGTGAATTTGAACTTTTGTAACAGTTGTAGGGAAATATCACCCGGTGTCGAGATGTAAGTAAGGGCTGAAGCTAGTGTGAAACTTTTCAGAAGTTTTGAGAAAAAGCACTCTCAGAGATGCATAAACCAGACGGTTCAACGTGAGAAGTAACAACGGACTGAGATCTACTGTTATGAGGTCATGCTTATGCCAGACATCACTGCCTTAATTGACGAAAATTTAGAGCGGATGCAAGTGCTTTCTCAAGAAGCAGACACCGCCTTGAGCGAAGTGAATCAGCTAGAACAGCTTGCAACTGGCTTAGTGGAAAACCTCGCTGAGAAAGAACAAGCAGTGTTCTCAGGGTTTGAAACGATCGGCAATCAGCTAGCGGAGTTGGATCAGAAGCTGGAGACGGAGCTACAAACGACGAAAGAAGATCTCGGTGAGCTACGACAAAAGGCGGAAGGACTTGAGAATCAGCTTGAACAATTTGCCAATCAGGTTCAAACTCAGTTGGGCGACTTAAAAAGCCGCGCAGAAGAAATGCTGACGGAGGTTGAGTCGAAAGCAGGGGAGATTCAACAAGATTTGGATCAGTTGACTCAACAGGCGCAAGGATTTGAAGCGGATGTGGATGGTTTAGAAGATGAGGCGGTTCAGGGTGTTGAGGAATTGGGGAACACCGTTGAAACCGCTAAAAACGAATTTGAAGGTCGCAGAACTAACTTAATGGAAGGATTTAACTCGCTCTCGCAAGAAGTGGGCGAAAAGCTGCAAACCTTACAGCAGGATTTTGACCATCTAGTGCAAGAAAGCAGCACTCAACTAAGCCAGATAGATACAGCGCTAACCACGTCTGCTAATGAGGCGATGACTGCAATTCAAGAGAAGTTTAACGAGATTGGCGGCGAAATTACGACTTCTGCCCAGAAGTTAGCGACGGCTCTTGCCAACACGGGTGAGATGGGAACTGACGACTGTGAGCGCATGAATGACAAGTTTGGGGAAGTGATCGATCGCGCTGGTGATGCAGTTTCTGTGATTCAAGAAATCGTGCCCGTGTTGGAAGCCGTTGAAGAAGAACTCGGTTAACCCTTTAGCTTGAAAGGAGATGAGTAATGTCAGAAGTTGTAGAGCTTAATCAGAACGTTGAAGAAACTGTTGAGAGTTTGGAGCGATTGTCGGGTGTGCTTGAGCAAGTCTCCACACAGTTAAAAGATGCGTGTTCGGAGGTGGAATCGGAGAGCAATGCCCTAAGTCAGGGGAATGAAATCGAAGCTCATCTGGATGCGCTAGAGCAGAGTTTGCAGCAGGCAGAAGACACCCTAGAAGGGGCAGAGTCGGAAGTTATTCAAGAGTTGGATGAGTGGCAGCAAGCGGTGACGGAGGCTACGAATGGATTGGAGGAAGCGGGAGGAGCGATCGACGAACTCCAAGAGGGGTTTCAAGAAGTGGCAAATGCTATCCCAGAATTTGAGGCAGAAGCCGCTGAAGTAGAGCAAGCACTGGCTCAGACAGCAGATGCAATTAGTCAACTAGAGGATGCGCTGACCCAATCGATCGAGGAGACACGGCAGGCGTTTCAAACCCTAGATCAGGGGCTTGCGGAATTTCGGCAGCAAGTTGAGCCATTGTCAGAATTGGACAGCGATCTGGACGAATTAGTGACTGATATTACTGAAACTCATCGGGAGGAAATTGAAACAGGCTTCAGTGAACTCAGTGAAGATCTGCGTCAAGAGCAAGCCAGCGAAATTCAAACCACGGCTGATAGTTGCGAAACCAGTCTGAGAGAACAGTTTGAAACGTTCGATCGGGAAGTTGGAGAACTGGCTGATCATTACGAGCAGGATGTTTCAGAAGCGATTTCTGACCTTGCGGATGAGTGTGAAAACGAGTTCAAAACCAGGATTGAAGAAGCTGTGAATGATGTTGCAGACAGTGCAACTGATGAACTAATCAGCGAAGTAAACGAAGCTAATACTTCATTTGAGGATGGCTTGTCCGTCGCGAATGAGATCAAACCGATCGTTCATGACATCGTTACTGCTGGAAATGTTTTAGTGGCTGCTGATGAAATGGTTAAAGAGATGGTTGGTTAAGCGATCGTTGGGGATTGTTAGGTGAGCGATCGTGCCAGTTCAATGTTGTCTATTTCAGTAAAACATCATGAGTGCAGCAGATTTAATGGCTCGAATTGATGCAGCTAGAGACCGTCAGCAGTCAGCTAGGGATCAGTTGACTGGAATTGGTGGAGCTTTCATAGGCATCGGCATAGTAAACGAGGTAGGAATATGGAGGTCATCCAATTCAATTAGTCATCCTACATACGTCGAAAGGAGTAACGCTAACAGGATAAGCAGCCGGAACAGAAGAACGTTCATGGATGAACAACGCAGGATTATCCAAAATGATCCCCTTCATCCATTGAGGCGTCTTCTGAACGATCAAGGTAAATGGCGTGGTAGGGATTATGGACGACCTTCAGAACATACAGTAGGTCAACAGGCAGGTCACCTCACAAGTCGCCACGGTCTTCAAGATGGTGAGCTAGAAAGATTTGCCGTGGAGGATGGATATCTTAATCAAACTGATGCTTATGGACCATCTGGAGAGTCGGGAGGAACCATCCTGGAGAAAACAGCTCTAGACATTAGAGGTGTTCCTGTTGAGGCGCGAACTGCATGGATGTACACAAAGATTTTTAACAGTAATGGAGATCCTCTAATTGATGAACATGTAGTCAGAAATGCACCAATACATCCAGGATGGAATGCACCGGAATCCCTTTTTGATGAGGTACCTGCGACACAAGCTACGAACATTGCTGAGAGCGGTCTTACAAGAGTCCAAGGAGCGGGCAGAGCTTTAGGATTGCTTGGCGTAGGTTTAGATGCTTATAGCCTTTATGAGGCTTATGAGGCTGATGGTGGCAGGTTTGGAGAAGAATTTAAGACAACGGCAGGGGGTGTTGTGGGAGGTATAGCAGGAGGCGCTGCGATGGGTGCGGCAATTGGTACTCTCGTTCCTGTCCCTATTGTTGGCACAGTAATTGGTGGACTCATCGGAGGAATTTTAGGCAGTATGGCTGGTGAAACAATTGGTGAAGCACTCTAACTGTATTAGAAAACGGAATCAACAAAAGGAGTAAATTCCATGAATCAACAACTTGAAATCAACCAAATTGAGTTCGTATTAGCTGGTGAAGAAAGGAGTGAAATCGGACTAGACCTACAAACTCTCAAAAGCAAAGGAGTTATTCCTTATGATTGGCGGTTGACAGAATCTTCTACTCATTCAGAAGAGACGAATTTAATGGTTTTTCAGAGTGGCATCTATATTCTGGATCGAGGAGATATACTTGCATTTTTGGAAACTATCAACAATGAAGATATATCTAATTTAGTTGTACCAGATGTAGTAAATAGATATCTAGCAGAGGTTCCAGAGCGATCCTATCAAGCACTTGGTATCAATATCGAGGGTTATACCGCTTTCTCTAATCAAGACATGGCACGAAATCAATTCCTCAGAACTTTTCTCAATTCAGATATGCAACAGGAATCTGACCAGTATTTAACACAGGCTATTGTCAATTGTCTTTACAAGTTTGAGCGAGGTGTATTGGCTCTGACGGCTCGAAATACAAAAATTGCAGTGTCAGAGCAGGAAAGTCTTTCAGTGATAAAGTTTTCTGCCAATTTCAATCATGATATGTCTCGAATTCCAAAAGAGGAGAGAGCGTACACTTTACGCCAATTAATAATGGAGTGGGAAACCGACATAGATATCTATCGAGAGATAGTCAGCAGCAAGTTTCTTAAAGAGCAGGCTATACAAAATAACTAGCACCAATGCTCGCGATCGAAACAAAACATTTCCTTCTCAAAACCTCAACCGTCGGGTTTAAAGCAGCGTTGTTTAAGCTTCAAGCTTGATCCTTCAGAGTTTTCAGCATTTCTAATCATTGATCGAGAGGTAATCATGATGACTGACACAGCTTCATTAGAACAACTTGCAACTGAAGTGCCAGAGAAAATGAACCTCTTGGTTCAGGAACTATCGGCAGTTCAGGAAGAAGTAGATGGACTAGAAACCCATCTGGATGATATGAACGACAAAGTAGCAGATCTGCTGAGTCAGGTTGAAACGGCGTTGGATGGCTTGCAAACAGAATTGTCGAATCAAAGATCGCAACTCACCGAAGAAGTGTCATCGCTAGACGGTGAATTTGAATCTTTGAAGAGTGAAGTTTCCACAGCACAGGATGAGCTAACGACAGAGCTTCAAGAAGCGCAAGGAAAGCTGACAGAACTCAAGGGCAATCTAGAGGAGGGGCAAAGTTCGATTGGAACATCGGGGCAAAATGCTCTGACGATGCTGAGTCAGGCACAGGGCAAAGTGCAATCTAGCCAAGAACAGTTGGATGGTGTCGTGGATGCGATCGCTCAAGAAATTCAAGAAGTCCAACAGGGCATCGAAACCGCAAAAACTACGCTCACCACTCAAGTTAGTCAGCTTACAGACGAACTCGATCAGGCACAGAAAGAAATAGACAGTAAAGTTCAGGAAGTAGTGGATGCCTTTACCGACATCGAAGAACTAGATACGCAACTGACGGATATTCAGGACAAAGCAGTAAAGACGGAACTGGATGGATTGTTAGACACCGCTAACCAAGAAGTCGAGACCCTAAAATCAACAGTTGAAAGCGCGATCGACCCCGTTGTAGAAGCCATTCGCGGCTTGAGCGATGATCTGTCGGATGTTGAGGGAGAGATTTCGTCAAAGCGTGAGGAGTTAGATGCTCAGTTTGATGAACTCAAAGAACTCATTGAACCACTGCAAAAGGGTGTCGATGATGCCCGTGAACTAGCAGACAAATTTGCGCTTCCGTGGGCATAGCGTTTGAGGCGAAAACCCTATCAGTTATTAGGAGACACGATCGATGTCAGATTTTCAAAGTGCGGCAGCGGAAACAACCGGAAAGTTGTCTGCTTTACTCGATGAAGTAGACCAAACTCATAACCAGTTGCAAAACACAAAAACAGAACTCACAAACTTCAAACAGCAGCTTGAGGAAGCCTGGGCTAAGTTTAGTGATCAGGCACAATCACTTCTAGAACAAGTCACCACCAGCAAAAGCGAACTCACTGCCGAAGCGGATTCTGTCGAGCAAGCGATCGCGCAACTCAAGCAAAAGATTGATACCGTTCAGCAAGAATTAGTGCAGGAGTTGGAGGATACAAAAGGAGCGATCGCTGCCGTTGATGACAAATTGAATGAACTAACTCCTGAGTTAGAAGGAGACTTACAAGAGGCTGAAAATGCACTCAACCACCTTGATGAAAAAGACATTGGAACTGAGTTAGAACAGGCAGTCACACAAACCTTGCAAGAGCTTCAAACGGTTAATAGCGACCTACAAGGATTTCAAACTGAACTCGACCAACAGACCGAATCTTTTGAGGGAGTTGTTTCAGATCAAGCTGTTCCGGCAATTACCAATAGTGTTACTGGTTTAGCTGATCATTTGGATGGCATTGTTGATCAGTTCAACGAGCAAATTCGAGCAGTGGGAGATGGTATTGAACAGTCCATGCAGGAGTTAATGGAGCAAGTTGGGCAGGGGCAGGAAACCCTGTTTGATCAGCTTGAAGACAATGCTCAACAGCTAGAAGAACTGATGGGTAAGCTAAACAGTGCCGTTGAGACTGCTAGTTCCAGTGTTGTGGATGCTGGTCGAACTTTAGTAGACGGTACAGAATTAACAAATGACAACTGCAAAACAGCCATTCAGTTGTTGTCAGACGCTAAGGAATCGCTGGAAAAACTTTAGAGTTTGTCGATCGCCAAAAATGACTTCACCTCGATCGCTAAAGGGTTGCTATCATGAACAACACAACTTCTCGCTACCCTCATTCACTGGTTAAAAATAGTCAAACGCTACTTCGGATTCTACCGATGTCTTGTCTCCTGTGGGGACTAAGTGCAGCGAGTTTCATGCCAAGGGTAGTTAGTCAAGAACAAGAAAACAAACCTATTGAGATCAATGCTTCTGACTACCTTCGGACTCCAGAACTGCTTAGAAAGCTCAGACAAGAGTTTGGCGATCGCGCCGACTCCAACCCTTCGGATCAAACAGAATTTGGGACTTATCGTTTAGGTGCCGGAGACGCTATTTCTGTCAACATTTCGCCACGCGGAAAAGACTACAACTTTAGTGCAACCTTAGATTGGGCTGGGAATATTTCAGCGCCCTTAGTTGGACTTCTATCCTTAAAAGATCTGACTCTGGAGCAAGCTCAGGAAAAGATTCGGACTAGTTTAGCAGAGTATCTGGTCAATCCTCAAGTTGGATTAGTTTTAGCCACTACCAGACCTGTCAAAGTGATGGTTACGGGTGAAGTTGTAAAGCCTGGGTTTTATCCTCTACAAGATCCTCGACTTCCGGCTGCCTTAATTGAAGCGGGTGGCACGACTCGGCTTGCTGATTTGAGAACAGTACAGGTGAGACGACGATCGGGAAACAAAACCTCACAAGAGCAGCAAATCGACCTATACACACCTCTGCTCAAAGGCAGCGAACTACCCGATCTGCGGTTAGTCGATGGCGATGTCGTTGCAATCTCCGCCTTAGCTCCTGAAAAAGCGATCGAGTACGATCGTAACCTGGTTGCAGGGGCAAATGTGGCCCAAAAAGAAATTACCGTTCGGGTGTTGGACTATTCCAGTGGAGTGAATCGAGTCCGTTTACCCAACGGCAGCGATTTCGTGGATGCACTAACCTCAATTAAGCCAAATCTCAAAGATACCAACTTGAAAAAAGTGAGTTTGATTCGGTTTGATCAAGCAAAAGGGAGAGCGATCGAAATCAAAATTAACGCCAGAGACGCTTTGAAGGGCAATTCCTCTCAGAATCCGATATTAGAAAACAATGATGTGATTGTGATCAACCGCAATCTGATTTCTAAGATCAATCATTTTCTCAATCAAGTAACACAACCCTTTAAAGATACTTTGGGGTTTCTATTGTTCTTTGACACCGCAGGTGAGGGTGTTAACAAAGTGTTTGGCTCTGAAAAATAAGCCCGTCGAAACCAGGAATAAATCTATGAATGTTCATCTGTTTCTAAAGCGCTACTTCGCCGCATTGAATCAGTATAAGTGGGCAGGACTGGCTTCTTTTGCTTCTATTTCAGTCGTGACTGGAGTCCTGACTGCATTGCTGCCTGAGACTAAAACGACCTATGTTGCTCACGGAGAATTGGTGTATACCCCTGTTGTTGAAGCCGCTTCACCGGGAACGCCCCCACCCGCCCAAGCGTCGCCTCCCAGCTCTGAATCTTTGATGTCAGATCAACTACTACAACGCACCTCTGACACCTTGACCGAACCCGCGACCCCTAGCGGATATCTCGAAGCGATCGCACCCAATACCCTACGGAATCGCCTCAAGTTAGAGAAAGACCCCAAACAAGAAAATCGATTTTTAGTTCAGTATTCAGACAACGACGCACAGCAAGCAAAACTGGCGGTTGAATCATTTATTAAGACAGTAAGCAATCAAAGCCTTGCAGACAAACGAGGAGATGTTGATGCCTCTCTCAAACTATTGGAAAAACGCAAGCGATTGCTGACGAGTGATTTGCGCGTCGCTGAAGAGAAGCTGAGGGAATTTGGCAGACAGGAGAAGCCCGCAGTTCAAGCAGCAGTAGACGGAAGTTTAGTTTCTGCGATCACCAACATTCAACAGCAACAGCGCCAGCTTCGTCAGCAGCTCGAAGGAACAGATGCAGAAATTAACAGCATTCAGAATCAACTCGGAATGACTCCAGCGCAAGCTTATGTTGCTTCAGCGTTGAGTGCAGATCCGACGATCGCCAACTCAACCGCAAAACTCGCCGAAATTGAATCACAAATCAAACTACAGCAGCGAGAACTTCTACCCAAGCATCCGGATATGGTTGCGCTCCAACAACAACAGCAAGTGATTGAGGCTCAACGTCAGCAGAGAATTGCAGAAATTGCAGGCAACAATCAGAATCGTTCTTCAATTCAAACGGTTGCCCTTCTCAGGGTGAGTAGTTTGGACAAGGCGCGACAAGATTTGGCGAATAAGCTAGTCAACCTGCAAACCCAGCGAAATCGTTTGTCACAAGAATTAGATATTCTCAGTCGATCGGAGCCAGAACTCCGACAGAACTACACAGACGGAACGGAACTCAAACTAGAATTAGAAAAACTCACCAGAGACGTTGCTCGCGATCGAGAAGCCTTTGATCAGACAGAAAAACAACTAGCTGCTGCCGAACTAAAAAAGGCGGAAACCAGAAGCGATTGGGTGAATGAAGGTTCACCGCAGGTTAAGGAGGAATCCAATCAGTTTTTGAGCCGTCCTGTCATTTGGTTAGCAGGCAGTGTGTTGGGGGTCTTTGTGGCGGGCGTGTCGGTGCTGCTGTGGGATGTCCTGCGAGACAAACTGTTACTTCCAGAGGAAGTTCAAGCAATTTTGCGACAGCGGGTGTCCTTCTTGGGCGTTTTGCCTCGTATTCCCAAGCCAGCCAAGCAATCTCCCGTTCTTATCAAGACGGACTCACCCTACTTAGAGGATTATGAGTTACTTCGCAGCAGCTTACATCGCCATAGCCGTCATCAGCCTCTTAAGATTGTTGTTTTGTCTAGCACTCAAAATAGCGAAGGGAAAACAACCAGCGCTTACAATTTAGCGATCGCCTCCGCGAGAGCCGGAAAGAAAACGTTGCTGGTGGAAGCCAATCTTCGAGCCGCTTCACAAACGCATACTTTGGGGGTTTCTGCTTATCAGGGCGAAGAGTCTGGTTCTCTAGTAGAGGGGATGCAGATTGACCGAATTCAGCCAGTGCCTGATGTTAAAAACTTGTTTGTTCTACCCAGTCCTGGTTGTGCAGAGCAGGTAACAGAAGTTTTAGAATCTAGTCAGACACAGCAATTGTTAAAGCAGTCACGAGATGAATTTGATTTTGTAGTGATCGACGCAACGACTTTACGCTTTAGTGATGCTCTTCTGATCGAACCTTTCACCGATGGACTAGTTCTGATTACTCGACCGGGTTACACCGATCGCAATAGCTTCAAAGTGGTGATTGAGAAATTAACAGACAGTGACATTAAGCTACTTGGCGTGGTGATGAATCATGTTGCCACCTCAACAAAGTACGCGCACTTGCTATCGCTATAAACTGCGGAGACTCTCGATTCTCAGGTGAAGATCAACATGCTGGACAAGATCATTCACGCCCAATACGAAATCATCAAACCTTTAGGCTCAGGGGCATTTGGGCAAACCTATTTGGCTAAGAATCTAGCGCTACCTGATGAACCTGTGTGCGTCGTCAAACAACTAAAGCCACAAAGTGCTGATCCTGCATTATTTAAGGTCGCAAAAGCATTGTTCGATCGAGAAGTAGAAACCCTTCGCCAAATTGGTCATCACGATCGCATTCCTCAAGTTCTGGACAACTTTGAAGCGGATCACGAATTCTACCTGGTGCAGGAGTACATCGAAGGAAGAACATTAAGAGAAGAACTTGATCGCCAAATGCTTTGGAATGAAAGCCAGGCGATTTTGTTTCTGCAAGAAATCCTTCAAATTTTAGACTTTGTTCATACCCAGGGGATCGTTCATCGTGATGTTAAACCAGAAAACATCATCCGCAGACTTCAAGACCAGGCATTGTTTCTAATTGATTTCGGAGCGGTCAAACAGTTATGGCGTGATCGAGCGCAGACCTCTTCAACGATCGTTCATAGTCGTGGGTACACACCTCCAGAACAACTAGCTGGCATCCCAGAACCAAACAGCGATATCTATGCACTGGGCATGACTTGTATTGAGACATTAACTGGAGTCAAACCAGAATCACTAACACAGCTTAGAAGTTCCAGAACTCAACAAATCATTTGGCCTGAACGTTTAAGTATTCGACCTGAGTTTAAGTCCATCCTTGAGAAGATGGTATGTATTGATTCTCGACATCGCTATGTAAGTGCTAACAGTGCCCTACAGGATTTAGAATTGCTGAAGCAAGCTGGTTCCACTCACTACACACCGACAGAAATCGGCATCTCTAGCAAAGAGAGTATAGAGCCAACATCACAAGCTTATACTCCCACAGAGTTGAGGATTAACCAGTCCACAGACGTTTATTTATACAATACAGAGGAAGAATTCGACCAGCAGCTAGAATCAGACATCCTTCAACCTTCGGAACCTCAGTCGAAGAAATTAAACTCTAAAGAATTATTGCTGGAACTAAGTGAGTGCTTCCAGAATGGACAAAAATCAACACCATTGAGAAAGGCAGTTGATATTACTCGTCAGTCGTTAAGAAAGGAGCGGATCATCTGGTCTGGACTTCTAGTATTTACGCTAATCGGGTTATCGGTCTTCTCCACTTTCATCTACAAAAACAGCTACAAAGCCTCTCCGGTTCCAGATGCGTTGAATCGTGAAGAAAACAACACAGCGCCATTAGCGACTCTCAAAGAACAAGGTAATTTTCAAGAACACCCGTCATCTATAAAATCACTAAACTTTGCCCTCAGTGGAAAGACGCTGATTTCTAGTAGTGAAGGAGGATTGATTAAGCTTCGAGATTTGCAGAGCCAGTCCGTCAAGATCTTAACTCAAACTCAAAGTCAGATTTTAGCAGTCTCTAGTAGCGCTGATGGAAAAACTCTAGCGATCGCAACTGAAACCAAACAAATCGAAATCTGGAACTTGAACAATCATCAAAAGCTAAATCAAATCTCAACTCAGCAACTTACCTGGTCACTTGCACTCAGCCACGATGGTCAACTTTTAGCCGAGAGTGGATTGGGAACTGTCAAGTTGTGGAATTATTCCCAACCAAAGCAATTGAAAAAGCCTCAATCCTATGAGAGTTCTCAACCGATTCAAGCGATCGCCTTTAACCCTGCTGCTGAAATTTTGGCTGGAGGAAATGCAGAGGGCACTGTCAAAATTTCTAACCTTGCATTCAACACATCGCGCCGCTTTCACAAGCACTCAAAAGCGGTGAACACGGTTGCGATCGAGGCTAACGGTGTAGTTCTATTTACGGGTAGCGAAGATGATACGATTCGCCTCTGGAATTTGTATGCGCTGAATGAACATACACTGCCTGTTATCCAAGCTGATTTGAGTGGCGTGAAGGCGATCGCCAGTAGTCCGACTGAAAAGATAATTGCAGCAGGCGGCTCCTATGGCACAGTTAAGCTTTGGAACTGGCAAACAGGTCAGTTGATCGCGAATCTTTCAAATCATTCAACAGAAGTCACAGCATTGGCGTTTAGCCCAGATGGTCAACTGTTGGCTGTGGGGGATGTAGACGGAAAGATTGTACTTTACGCCTTGAAGTAACTGCTCATTTTTTAGTTAGGATTCTGAACAGTATGGCTACTAGAAATAATCAGCTACTCACTTTCATCCAAGACCTAAAGCAGCTAATCGCTGATGATGTATGTCAGGATCAGTTTTTTCAGCAGATTAATCAAGACTTGGATGAAATGACCAGTGAGCTAGGCTCAGAAAAATTAGCTGTTCATATTCTAAGCGCTGATTCAAATTTGGCAAATTCGTTTTATCATCTGTTGAACTCTGGTCAAGGTCTAGAAAAGAGCTATCAGGTTCAGCTATACAAATTACCAAAATCCTTACCACTAGACCAGAAGCCTGTGTCATCAGCCTTTCTAGTCCTTCAAGAACTAAGAGAGGATACAGAAGAGATTAAACAAACTCGCTATGAGCTTTTAGCCGAAGGAGCCGTGATTGTTGGGCGTAAACCTGGATGCACGATCTCTATTCCAGACCAGTACACCCGTGTCAGTGGTCAACATTTGAAATTACAGTGTTTCCCAGCGATCGATCGTAACTCTAGTCCTGAATGGCAAGTTCAAAACTGCGATGGGTGTAAAAACGGTACTTACCTGAATGGCGAACAGCTTGTAGAAAGTCAAATTCTAAAATCTGGCGATCGACTGGTTTTAGGAGATGAATTACTAGGTTCTAAAAGTCCCCAACTCATTTTTGAGGATCAACCTACTTCAGATGACCCTTTCGCAAAGTTCGATGAGGATCAGAGGCTCAAGAAGTTAGTAAACTGCGATATTCTATTTCTGATCGTTGATTCTCAGATTGATTCTCACTGTGAACCTTTAGAAGAAAAAGTATTGCAATTAGCAAGTACATCGTTAGTCAATCGAGCTTTTCTGGTAGTTCTATCACAAGAGTCGATCGAGGTTTTTCGAGTAACTCAAGAGGCTCATACTTCTACAAGTTTAGAAGATCTGAATCAGTACATGGCTTCTACTGGCGAAAAGCAGAGTTATTTAATCAAAATTCAACGTGTCTTCTTTCAGATCGTCTCAAGTGTTGATAACATTAACCAATTTCTTTTGGGCAAGCAAGCAAAAATCAAGCAAGAAATTGAGAAAGTTGAAACTCAGCAATCTCAGGAACGGAAAAAAGCTCCCGTAGAAGATACTTCCTTTCTGCTAAAGACAATTAATGAACAAAAAGCAAGCTTGCTGAGAGCGATCGAGTCCTCACTAGCTCACTCAAAACAGGATTTACTAGACGATTCATTATCCAATAGTATTTTGCAAAAAACTCAGGAACTCATAGATGAATTGGAGGCGCAAATCGTCAAGCAAGGCGGAAAGAAATATCTAGAACTAAGAGCTAAAGACTTTGAGGCGAACGTAAATGATTTCATCGTACATGGTTGCGAGAATGAACTTCTGAATTGGGCTGGTGAGGAATGGAGAAAGATTTGCCAGGAGTACGGTAACGGTGGTTTAGAAGGCTTAGTCAGAAGCTCAAATACGATTCTAAAACCGATTTGTAAGAGGAATAAAAACACCTTTACTTTGAGAGTCAAGCCTAAAATTGAACTTGAAGGAGTTTTTAAAGCTCCTCTTAGAAGAATTCCGGTCAGAATTGAATATCATGAAGACCCTGTATGGCTTTATTTCATTAAGAAGATTAGAAGTTCTGTCTTTCAAGTCATGGGGATTCTATTTCTTCTCAGTTTTTTGGGTCTTAGCAGAACCAGTTTTATCAAAAGCGTCAACAAACAGGTTTCTAGTTCTATTTTTCTATCCATTCTCGTCGCTGGAGCTAGTCTTTGGTTAATTTATAACTTATATAGAGGCTATCAAAAAGATAAGAAATTTGAGATTCGTAAATCATCAGAAAAAGTCAAGCAGGAGTTAAAGAATTATTACTATAAAGTCGTCAAAAATCGTTTTGTTGAGAAGCTCTCACAAGCCTTAGAAGCTTCTTTGAAGCAGGAACTAAGCAGATTTGAGGAAGCCATTAAGCTCTTTTTAACTACTGCTATGAGCGAAGGTATTCTCGAAGTGAGAAGCAATCAAGTAGATCTTGGAAGCCCTCTAAAGAACTATAAGGATCAGGCTAAAAAATTAGAAGGAAAATTAAAAAATTTTCAAAGAGTCAAGGACAAACTTCAAAAGCTTCAGTCGAGCAGCTAAATTTGAGCGATCGCTTGCTGGTGCAATGAGCAAGCAATGACCGTGTACCTCTCCGATTTCGTTCGTCACCGTGATGATGTCTAAACTGAGGGCATTCATGGCACGGACGTTAACGCATTTGCGTCCAGACGGGGACGGCATGAACACCCGGACAAAGCACCGACCCGACACATTTCCTGCTGCGCCATCTTGTCGAGAGTGCTACTTTTGCCAGGGACAAACCCAACTTAGCACCGTTTCATGCCGATACGTTTAAGAAAAGCACGCACTTGATTGGGACTGTGGTCAACTACCCCACCCACAAGGGGACTACGGTGTACACACAAGTCCTACTCACTTCGTTCTAGTCGGCTTCAGCCCCCTAAATCCCCCATTCTGGGGGAC
>NZ_JBJPHS010000052.1:0-47519 GCF_052939495.1 Phormidesmis sp. 146-12
GCCAAACTTTAGCTCAATCTGCTGACCTTGCTCAAAAATGGGCGAACCGTGAGTTGTTCGATCGGTAATGCAGAAATACGATCGCATCCCAGAGGTTTTGTGAAGTGCGCGCTGCTTCGCAGATACCGCAAGGGTCTCGTTCTGATGGTCGGTACCTTCAGTAAGCTTCGCGCTTCGCTTGGTCTTACTAATCGCGCTCAGTTATCGATCGCGCTTCCAACCAAGCCTCTAAATCAGCCAAAGTTGTGAAGTTGAGTAAGGCTTTGCTGAGGTCTTCGAGGAGTGGTAAGGAAAGAGAAGAAAGACGCGACCCTAGCGGTATCTGCGTAGCAGCGCGCATATTCTCAGAAAGTTCCTGCCTTAATCGTCGGGTTAATTGTCGGGTGATTAGCGATCGCCTCTTCTCCGCGTCCTTCTTCCAAAATCGCTTGATAAGTCACTGATTCCCGCATCACATCTCTCCTGATTAGTTGCGAAATCACTGCTGCCTCAAATTTTAGCCCCGAGAGCACATAAGTTGCTGCCATCGCTTCATGTTGCTTGCAAAAAAGTAACAGAATCAGCGCGAATCGGTTCGATACTGAGTTCGGTTTTGAGCACTTCAACTGAGACTTGAGGCGTACCGAGAACCCAACTAGCAAAGCGAGCGGGATGTTTTTCGGAAAGCAGCTTGCAGAGATTATCAAATGACATCAGAAGGCGGACTCAATGGCTTTCATAGTTCACCAGACGTTTGACTAATCTTTAGAAGCCAGTCTATCGGGATAAGACTCGCACCTTTTCTAAAAATTATCTGACCTTATTGCAAAATAGTCTCATCTAAGCATAAGATAAATGCAATTGAATTGCAGCCCTCCACCATCGATATTAATGAGTGGAGAAGTTTCATCTGTCCGATTTTCTTCAAAACGTTGCTGAAAAAGTGGGTTCGCTTGACTTGACCTGAGTTTCTGTTATTTGCTACGAGGATTAACTGTGAAGATTTCTCAATTATTCTATCCGGTCATCTGCATTACTAGCTTACTTCTAGCAGCGCGATCGGCTTATGCAAACCTGTTTTCTGTAAACGTTGCTCAGTCTACTAACCTACAAGACGCACCAGAAGTTTCTCGCGTGAAAGAGTTTCAGCAACCTTCTACGAATGCTCAACAGTTGGTACAGTCGCCGCCAACTATAGGAACTGAGCCAGAGGAGGAGATTACGGTAACCGGGACACGCACTCCTCGCTTACTCAACAACTCGGCGGGTACGATTTCGATATTTGATATCCAAGACTTAGAAAATACTTTTGTCCGTGATATTGGCTGAATGTAGGTGTGTTTAATCTGCTTAACCAGAAATACTTTCAGTGGTCAGATGTGCGCGGGGTTAGTGTGAACGATCGTAGCTTAGATCTCTACACTCAGCCTGGGATCAATGTAGCTGCTAGTTTGACAATTCGTTTTTAGTAGTAACTTAGTAACAAGGAGAAACGTGAATGACTGCACAATTTAGACAGATCATGCTGATGGTGGAGGATGTCTTAGCTACGGTTGAGTTTTATCACAAGGGGCTAGGACTCACCGTAAAGACAGCAAGCCCCTCCTGGGCAGAATTAGAGGCAAATGGAACGACGATCGCACTTCATGCTTCCCGCGAAAAACCACAGATTGGAAGCTCTCCAATTTTGAGCTTTCATGTTGCGGATGTATATGTAGCGATCGAAGATCTAGAAGCAATGGGCGCAAGGCTAGAAGGTCAAGTTCGGCAGCCTTCGTTTGGCAAAGTAGCAGCCGTTCGGACTCCTGATGGACATCTTCTCAGCTTACTAGAACCCGTCGATGATGAGCTATTGCGTAGTCTGCTTCACAACTCACACAACACAAAAGCATAATCTATGTCTCAGCAGCCTGTTCTCAAAGTGACAGCCCTACTCCTTGGAGTGTTTTTAGTTGCTTGTACTACCTCAAACGTCCAGCAGCCCCCGATGACACCCGTTTCGACGACAACACAAACCACACCGACTAGAGTTTCCAGGGTGGTTGCGCTCACTTCACTCTCCGCCGATATCATTCACCGCTTAGATAAAACTAAGTTGATCGGAATGCCAGGAAGCCGATTGCTCAGTCCAAATCCTGAGTTTGCTCAAGTTACCAAGGTTAGTGAGGGACGATCGCAGCCTAATCTAGAAAAAATCGTTGCTCTCAAACCAGATTTTGTGATTGGGGCTGCCGGATTTCATGATCCGATTGTCAACAGGCTCAAGTCGATGGGTATCAAAACTTTATTGACAAAAGTGGATAGTTGGCAATCACTCAATGAGTTAACGAGTGCGATCGCAGCTATTCTCCAGTCTGATCCGCAACCTTTACTAAAGCACTATCAGACTTTTATCGAACCGACAAACCAGCCTGCTTCCACCTTAGTTTTGGTCAGCCGTCAACCAATTCTTGCTCCCAATAAAACGAGTTGGGCAGGAGATTTACTAACTCAGTTTAGGACAAAAAATTTAGTTGCTGAGTTACAGGGACAAAGCCAGTTTGGAGGATACATTACGCTTTCAGCAGAGAAGGTTTTGCAGACAAATCCAGAAGTGCTAATTCTAGTTGATACAGGACAGGGAGAAGTCGAAAAATTTAAATCAGAACCCTTTTGGAGCAAGCTTAAAGCAACGCAAAACAATCGAGTTTATACATTTGATTACTACGGCTTGGTAAATCCGGGAAGTATCGATGCGATCGAGAAGGCCTGTACTCAGCTACAACAGATATTCAGCCAGAAAATACCCTGAGAACTTCTCAAATCTGCGTAAGCAAGTTGTGAACTAATCTCAAAAGAAGCGGCTTTGACGATGATTGCTCGGTCGCGGGGTGTGTTGGAAACCAAATGCTTTAATCGAGCAGCTAGAGCTGTAGCTTAAAGCCGAATCAGATAAAAATCAGAGCAATTGGAGGTTGAATCATGTTTCAGTTTGGCATCGAACATGAAGTCGCTTTTCTTAACAAACACGGGAAGTTTGCTGATTTTTCTTGCACTCAATTTGCAGACTTTGATCAAATCATTCGAGCATTACCCATCTACTCAGAAGACTATGCTCATTTGCGAATTGGAGATGCTGGAATTAAGCAAAAACGTTGGTATATAGAAGGCTTTGAGCGATTTGCAAACTCTGAAAAAGTAATCGATTGTGTCCCTAAAGGGATTGAAATCAGAACGACGATTCACTCGACAATTCAAGGTGCGATCGCTGAGTTGTCTCATAGTTTTGATTTGCTGCGAGAGGTCTCTACAAAGTTTGGGTTCACGCCCGTATTAGTCAGTTTCAATCCATTTCATACTAGCTTTTCTCCTGACCCACCGCTCAATGAGTACGAGATTCAACGCAGAAAAGCCTCACCCGAAAAACAGACGGCAAATATTCCAATGCTCACTTATGGGCCAGATCTCAACCTTTCAAGGGTAGGCTTGTCCACCATTCGCTTAATTGATATTGGTAAAAAACTGACGTTTTACAGTCCTTATCTAGTTCCTTTTAGCTTTAGTTCTCCCTTTCGAGGAGGTAGTTGTTGGCGCGGACTTTCAGCCCGAACGTTTGAGCGAACTGGAGCTAGACCTTCAGTCATGGTTTTTTTAGAAAGACAACAAGATTTGATTAAAAGTACGCCCTCTCTCACCAAAATTGCTCGCCTCGCGGCGGAAGTAGGCAGAATTGAGTTTAAGGCGTTTGATAGCTGTGATGATTTTGGACTTTATGCGGCTCTTTTGGCTTTATTGAAAGGCTTGATTTTAGAGGACTCTCTGACAGGTCGCGCCACAATTCCTGACGCAAAACTTCACCAACAAGCCGCGATCGCAGGTTTTGACAGCCCAGCAATTTTGCTTCCAGCAATCCAGGTTCTAAACGCAGCAGAAGCAGCCCTAGAAGGCGATCGAGATGTCGATTTACTCATACCGTTGAGAAAGTCTTTAGAAAACCAAAAAACACCTGCACATAGACTGATTGATACCTACAAGCAGGTAGGCAGTATCGAGGCGGCACTCCAACAAACTTATGCAAATTAAATGAGAATATCTTGCATTAGTCTTGCATTAGTAGAGTCATTGAGCTAACCTTTTGGTTGAGGAAGAACACAATCGATCGTAGGCAATACGTTGAAGCATCAGGGTTGGACGGATGCCTGCATGACAGTAAGAGATTTTTTTAGCTAGAGATTCAGCAGAACCTCACAGGAGCGGCTATGAGCCAATTTTTCTGTGCCCAGATGTCTCGCGAATCGGGAGAAGACATCATCGGCAGCGCCCCAGACCATCTGATGTATGTGTTGATTGAATGCCCCTATCCCTGGGCTGCAAATGAGTTTGATTCAAAAGCAGTGCCTCCTAATCTAAAAGCGTTCGTGGATGACCTTAAACAGGCAAAGTTCCCGATTCGATTTCTACTATTTGTGGGAGAACGCCACGCGCCAACTCGGACACGAGTCATGATTTTTCGCAAACCTCAAGGTCTGAGCAGGGGGTATCATAAGCGGGAATTTGAAGTGGGTACGATCGAACAGGTTGCTCCACTCCTTCAGCAGTATTTGACGAATAAAGGCTTAGACATCGACTGCCAAGAGACAACCACTCAAGACATTTTTGTTTGTACTCATGGCAGCCATGATAAGTGCTGTGCAAAGTTTGGGCACCCATTTTATCGTCAAGCGTTAGCGACTATCAATCAGCTACAGATTCACACTCAGATTTGGCAGGTCAGTCACATTGGAGGACATCGATTTGCACCAACGATCGTGACGTTTCCAGACGGTCGATACTACGGCGCACTGGATAACGCAGCGTTTACGGCAATCATGCAGCGAACGGGAGATATTCAATATTTGCAGCAAGTCTATCGCGGCTGGGGAGTTTTGCCAAATCAAGTTCAGGTAGTCGAAAGAGAAATCGCGCTACACCAAGGCTGGAAATGGTTTGAGTATCAGGTGGTTTACAAAATTCTGAATACAGACCAAAAGATATATCCAATGCACATAGAACTACAAGGTAAAAAGTTAGGAGAGCAAACGCTAATCTACACTGCAACTGTAATTGAGGGTGAAACGAGCCATTTAATCAGTTCTTGCAGTCACGATCGACCTTCTAAATTGACTCAGCTTGTTGTCAAAAATCTGCGTCTACATACAGAGCCTCAGCCCTCTTACTGGACGTGTTCACCTAGAAGACAAGGCGGTTGTTTGCAGGTATCTGGTCAATCACAACCAACGCCTCACAGTTAGTAGCCTCGCTGTTAGTAAGAGTAGCAAGGACACCAAACCAAAGACTCAAAGCTTACCAAAGTCCAAAGTCCCTAAAATATTTGTAGCTATCAACCAATAGACTTCCTGCGCGAATCCGGAAACGCCCCCTAAATCCCCCACAAGTGAGGGACTTTGAGCCAAGACTTGCGGTTTCAAAGTCCCCCAGAATGGGGGATTTAGGGGGCACAAGCCGACCCAAACGGAGCACGACCTAAGAGCAGGTGACATCAAAATTCTATTCATGCAGGAGGTGTAATGTACAAACCTTCTTAATCGTGCAACAAGATACGATGCTTGCGAAGGGGGGTTAGTTTTCCTTGACGTTCTAAATTTTTGAGTAGCCGTGTCACTGTGACCCGCGTTGTGCCGATAATTTCAGCCATGATTTGATGAGTTAACCGCATTTCAATGACTCGCCCTTGCTCGACTTCATCCCCAAATCGTTGCGCTAACCATTCCAGCAGCTTTAGCAACCGCAATGTTGTTTGTTTGGTTTGTAAGATGTTCACCAATGCTTCAAGATGCTGGACATGACGAAATAGCACATCAGTCAGGTGATGGTTAGATAAAACAAGCTCACTCATTCGCACTGGAGTCAAACACTCAATTTGGTAGGGATCAATTTGAGACAGTGGTTTGCCAACTATGTCACCCGTTCCCCAGATTCCCAGCGTTGTGACTTCACCCATGATGTCCCAGGTCAACGCCCTAACAAAACCACTTTCGATTTTCCATAAACGATCGCAGGACAAAGGCACAATGTCGCGATGTTGAAACGATCGCTCTGTATTCTGTGAAACAAGCTGCGACGGGTCGATCGACCACGCATTAGTCTGTATGGACAGCAATTCTTCAGTCAGGGTCAGTCGAGGAAAGCATTGAGGTTGCATTGTTCTTCACAGTTAAAATGAGCTTAGGCTTGAGGTCAGATTTGAGATGTCCCACGGTGCATTTGAAAGGGTACTCACCCGTAGAGTAACCGCATTCGTCACAGAGAACTTGAGGCGATCGTTTCAGTCGTTTTAACCCATCTTCTATCGCTAAAGATATCGCACCACCGAATTCTCACAACTCAAATAGGAAGCGATATTCATGAAAATCAGTTGTTTCTCAACGCTAAACGCTCAATCCAAAAAATATTCACGCCGTTAGAGATAGATTGCGTGAACGTGAATTGACCGATTGCCAAAACTCAAGCAGTCGGCTACTAACTAGCTCAGGATAAAAGTAATGAAAGAAATGACGACCCTCTGGACACTCCCATAGCCGATCTTCAAGCTTCATCCAGGGGAGCCAGTTTGACTGACCTAATGGATCGATGATTGAATCCGTCTGACTGCGACACACCAGCAGCGGCATTGAGACTCCGCCCTTAGACAACTCAGTGAGCTTAAACAAAGAGTGGGGACAGGGAGCCAAATCTAAGTCACGATCGAGCGCATCTAGCGAATTCTTAATCGGATAAGGCAACTGTTTTCCAAACAGACTCAACGCCATTTGAGCCAAAATTTGTTGGCGGCTACAAGGCAGTAAGTGCAGTTGAGTGTAGTAGTGGCTGTGCCAAGTGAGTGCGGGTTGGGCCGCGATCGAGAGTAGACAAAGTGATTTAACTCGCTCAGGGTAAAGCCGCGCATAAAGTAAACCTACGACTCCACTTATGCCGTGTCCTGCAAGATGAACGGGACGATTGTGAGCTTTGAGATACTCATGCAGTAGCGCGACAGCGGTTGCTAGACAGCTTCCTTCATCTGGTGTCTGATAGTACTCCCACTGCAAAACTTTAACTTGCTCAGATAGATGTTTCAGTAGTGGCTGATTGAGGCGCGTTAAACTTGGACTGGCACTAAGCCACAGAACGTCGTAAGACATGAAAACTCCCAAAAGAGGTGAGGTGAGGTAAATTTTCAGTAGATTATCATCTGTTTGGGACTAGACTTACAATCCAAATGCTTGCCTGAGTTGAGCAACCCAGGTTTTAATACGATCGTGAGTTAGCTCTGGTTGGTTATCCTCATCGATCGCGAGTCCCACAAATTTTCCATTACGAACTGCTTTTGATTCCTGATGTTCGTAGCCCTCAGACGACCAGTATCCAACCGTTTCACCGCCTAGACTAGAGATTTTTTCTTCCAAAATTCCCATCGCATCTTGAAAGTTATCAGCATATCCAATCTGATCACCTGCGCCAAAATAAGCGACTTTCTTCCCGCTAAAGTCAATGTTGTCTAATTCATCAAAAAAACCATCCCAGTCAGCTTGTAGTTCCCCGATGTTCCAGGTGGGGCACCCAATGATCAAGCATTCATAATCTTCAAAATCACTGGTGTCAGCGGCAGAAATGTCATACAGCGTCACAGCACTTTCACCGCCAAATTCTTCTTGAATTTTTTCTGCAATCGTTTGAGTGTTACCCGTTTGAGTTCCCCAAAACAAACCAATCTTAGACATGATAGACTCCTGTTGTGTATCAAAAGTTTTAAGCTGTAGCGCGTTTTAGCGTTTCTACTTGTGAAGGTTACACGGACTCGTGCTGGGTCAAATCGCCAACTACAGATTAATGACCCAGGCTGATTCGTCAATGCTGTGATCAGGTTTATAGCGATTGAGTAGAAAGATCAGGTGCGATCTCTTTGAGATACCCGCAAGGGATTGCGTCTGTAGCGTGTGAACGGTATTTGCGGGGATAAACACAAACATTCCAGGTTCTAATTTGACAAGCTCATCATTGACGGTGAGGTTACCATTGCCTTCCAAGACTGCGATCGTTACATCTTGAGCATCACAAATCTCTGGTAGCTCTACGTCTGCGCCTAAACTCATCATATTTTGCTGGTAGATTGCTTGATCGCCATAGCCCTGTTGAATGATTTCTACATTCAGAACTTGGTGTGGCTGGATTTGAATTGGCAATAATCGTAGATGAAACGATCGCCGCATATCAGATGCTTGCACCACAAAATCCTCCAAAGGTTTGCACGGTTTGGGAAATGCCCACAATGGACTTGGGTCGATCGCGGGCATAGAACAGCAATCTCAATCAAACTTTTAGGAAGCTTGTTGAGGTTTGGTCTCAATTGCCAACGAGAGTTATCTTAACAGCTTATTGAGATAAAATGTCAATAAAAATATGTGAACTAATATTAAAATCACGTCTCAAATCAAACAAGCAGTCCTGTAGAAAATTGTTGGCTCAGCTAAGATAATTCCGACCAGCGGCAAGAGTGGCTATGCTCCTAGTGAGTTCACTGCGATCGCATTCCATCCCCTGTTGCACCATCAGTTTTTTGATCTGAATGCTTTCAAACAGCATTGCTATCTACTTTCAATAACAAGACACCTTATTTAGTCATCAGAATACCTGGCGATTAAGCCCACTTTTCCTAATCCGTTGCCTGAACATAGCTTCTACCATAGAAAATCGCGAAAATGGCAGTTGCGTATGCAAATAAACTGTAGATGGCAGCAGGAACAGCCATATCAGGATTATTGAGCAACCCAGCAGTGATCGCGATCGCAAGTGTTCCATTTTGAATTCCAACCTCGATCGCAATACAAATCCGTTGAGCAAATTTTAGGTTAAATAGCTTACCAAACCAAAATCCGACCAACATGGCGATCACATTCAGCAGAACTACCGCAATCCCAACTTGGGCAATAAAGCCTGGAATACGGCTCCATTCTCGAATGACGATCGCTAAGATAATGAGAGCGAGGAAGGCAATCGCCAGGCGGTTCGCTACTTTCTCTAGTCGTCGAGCTAAGTCGGGAAACAGTTGTCGAATCACCATTCCTAGCCCGATTGGAACTAGCGTGATTGCAAAAATTTGCAGCATGGTTTGCCCGATCGGTAACGCGATCGCTGCACTGCGTCCAGCAAAATATTGCAGAGATAGATTTGTGAATATTGGAATAGTCAATACAGTAATGGCGCTACTCAAAGCCGTTAGCGTCACAGAAAGGGCAACATCTCCCTGCGCCAAGTAGGTAATCATGTTGGAAGAAGGCCCGCCTGGACAAAGTGCCAACACCATCAATCCCACTGCCATTTCAGGCTGCATCGGCACGATCGAAGCAACTAGAAAACCAACGATCGGGAGAAAGAGCAGTTGAGCGATCAATCCAATGGCAACCGCTTTGGGATAGCGAGTGACTCGTTGAAAGTCATCTGGTACGAGGGTCAGGCCCATACCGAGCATCACGATCGCGAGACCGACAGGTAAAAGCACACTGGTAAAGACATTAGCTTCCATAGATCAAGTTGGGTTTCAAGTTTTCTAAGTTCTAATGAGACTGTGATTAACCATCATCAAATCAGTCAGATGAATCATCGGAAATTGTGAGAAACAGCTTGACCAAAAATAGGTCGATCGCAGTCCCAAAGCCCATCAGCCGCAGCCAACAGATACCATCCTACTCGTTTGTGGGGACTCAAGATAGATTATTATGCAGTTCACCAGAATTGCTCTAAAAAGTTCCTAATGTTCTTGAATCATCGTTGAATTGTCCAAGGTTGAGGGACTGCTCATTGCGATCGAGACCCTCTTCTCTTCAGCGCAATCTTCTGTTCGGCGGCGGTACAGTTCCTGTCGATGTTCCTCAGATGCGAGAATACTTGCCCACTCCAAAAACGGCCGCTGTAAACGAGGGGAGTAAGCAGTCGCATGACTTAGTTTTTCTAGGAGGGGTTCAATTTGACTCGGTGCTAAGTTGGGTAGCGCTTGAACGTCTGGTTTTTGAGGAGGGCAGAGTTCTTGAGCGACCCACATCACATTCAAGTCTGAAATTAAGTCTTCACCCTCTAGACAATAAGTTCGGCTAGTTGCTTCATAGCTTGCTCCATTGCGGATTTGCCGATGAGTTGCGTACCCCCAAACCCTCAACCAACCCGCTTCTAAATTAAGCTGCACGGCTAAATAATAGTCTGCTGCCCAGTTTTCAATATCCACCCATTCTTGAGGGATGCAAAATTCAGAGACATTGCTTTTGTCATCCGGGATCAAGACAATCCGAGTCTCACCAACTGTCAGAACTGCTCCATTGACGAATTCCCAAATCGAGGCATCCAATCTTACCTGCAACGCTTGGGGGACAATATCCTCCTGGAGGTCAGCCAACAAAGAATTGAGACAAAGTGTGTTGAGATAACCATTCCAACGTGCAGCAGCATTCGAGTATCGGTGTTGAGTCGCTTCTTGCCAGGACTGTTGCTGTTCCTGTTCGGGTAGCTCTACCCATCGCTGCTGTGGGAAGATAACCATGAGATCGTTTAACGTGAGTGCCATGATGAACCGTCCTGGTTTGCCATATTATTCCTGTGCGCTTTATAACAATATTGTCTACGTGATACTGCTCTGCTAATAAATGGGTGTTGAAGGCAGATGATTATGCAATTTTGCTCCGTGATCCTGTGATTGTTTAAACGGACGTTCTCAGCAACGACGAGACTCCTCCAGCGATCGCTGCATAAGCAGGTGATAAAGGCACCCATTAGGTTATTAGAACCGCGTGCTTGAGTTTCACAAACAAACGGAACCTTATGCTCAACTATCTCCGCGTTAGTTCAGGAAAAGCTGCCGGGTCAAGCCCTAGTCCCTAAGAGAAGTCGGTGGAACTAATCACAAAAAAGACACCTGCAACAGATTTCTTCTTACGCCTCACCCTTCTTCTCTGGGAGCAATAGCGTAAAACAACTGCCTTCTCCAGGCTGCGATCGCAGGGTAATCTTGCCGCCGTGCAGTTGGGCTAGTCGCTGAGAAAGGGCTAATCCTAACCCTGTGCCTTCATATTTGCGATCCAGTCCGACATCCAATTGTTGAAAGGGCTGAAATAAAACAGCTTGTTCGGCTTCAGAGATCCCGATTCCGGTGTCGATCACCGCAAACTCAATGAAAGCGTCAAGACGGTCAATGCGCATCGTCACAGAGCCAAGGTCAGTAAACTTGATGGCATTGGAGAGGAGATTGAGCAAAATTTGTACCAATCGACGCTTGTCGGCTACGCAAGTTGACACGTCTGGGCTGATGGTGTAGGAGAATTCCAATCCTTTTTGGGCTGCTTGGTCGCGAACGATCGTCCAACAGGTCTGACAAACCTCTTCGACAGACAGCGTTTCTAGCAGTAACTCTTCTCGCCCAGCCTCAATTTTGGAGAGGTCTAGCAGGTCGTTGATCAAGTCTAAAAGCTGATGACCTGCGCTAGAAATTCGCTGCAAGTACTCAATCTGGTGATCGTTGAGGGAGCCAAAAATCTGTTTGAGCAGCACACTGGAGAAGCCAATAATGCTCGTGAGTGGCGTTCGCAGTTCGTGACTCATATTGGCGAGAAAGGCACTTTTCATCGCGTTGGCGGCTTCGGACGCTTGTTTCTCTTTTTCCAGTTCTTGAGTGCGAAGAAAAACTAATTGCTCTAACCGCTCTTCGGTCTGACGCAGCGTTGCTACCAGCACCAGTTCTGCACTGATCCGTCGCCCAAAAAAAGAAGCCATCAAGGCTAGAGTCAAAACCAGCAGCGCAGCGATGCCAATCACGATCGTCAGCAGCGATCGATCAATGGTGCCAACCTGCGACACGACGATCGCCCGCGCTCGAAAACAAAGCCCGCTCATGCCAATGTAGTGCATTCCCGAAATTGCGCCACCCATGATCAAAGCACTGATGACAGTTCTCAAACATTGATGAAAGCTAAGAGCGAGATGGGGAGAAAACGTCAGCCGAAGGGCCGCCATCGATGTGACGATCGAGACCACACAAGAGATGACAACTCGCCCCGGATCATAAATCTGGTCAGCCGCCAGCCGAAGGGAGGTCATTGAGAGATAATGCATCGCAGCGATCGTCGTCCCGATGAATGTACTTCCGAGTAGCCAGGGCAACCAGCCCAATTCTTTTTGACGGCTGATAATCCACAGTCCCAACGTGGCTCCTAGCCCAGCGACGACGATCGCAAACAGCACAATTCTCAAGTCATAGCGCACCGGGATCGGATACTGGTCAGCCAACATCGCGGTAAAGTGCATTGCCCAAATACTAATTCCCAGGGTTAGACCGCCCCCGATCAGCCACCAGCGTCGCGCCTGTCCTTGAGAGAGTGCAATTTGTTGGGCCATGTCCAGTCCCGTATAGGAACCGATGATCGACACTACCACCGACATGATGAGCAACCGAAAATCTGTGGTGATGGCAAGGTCTACACCGGGGTAACACATTCCTTTTTGCGCGGGATGGATGTTAAGTTGAGCTTTACTGACCAGACACCGCAGAGCGGCCCCTGTCTCTAACTATCAAACCAGATATCAAACTCGATTAGAACAGCTAGGCTCACCTGTTTAGAGAACTCACGATCGTCACAGCAGAATTTAGAGCAGCATTTTCAAGCGTAAGGTGTTTCGTTTGTTGAGGTGAAGACTCAGAACTGAATGTCTGTCAACAATAGAGAGGTTCTACAGTGTTTTTATCCGTCCTGAGAACTATCTTGAGCGGGGCAAGCGTCAACTTCTAAGCCTGAACTTTGATCACCCTGGATCACTCAACTCCGTTGTTTGTTGAAGAAAACTGGGCGATCGTAGTCTTGACCGCATCCTCAGTGACGATCGCAGTTTTTGGCTCCCCATTAATCGCCAGGTAAGACAGCACAATGTCGCGGGTTTTGCGAAGCTTCAGGGCGGGTTGGCGCGTTGGCTCAAAACGAATATTGCGAAGTGAGGAATCAGTGACCTGTTCTAGCAAAATTCCTGCTGATGGCTGAGGTGACCTTTGGCGCAGGGTAAAGCCCTCGATCGTCACCTGCTGCAAGGCTTTTTGAGAACGTGGCTGCACGATCAAAACCGCTTCTCCAGACTCAATCTGAGCGGTGAGAATGGTGCGATCGCTGCCCTGTCCGCGAACCGTCATTTGACCCTGATGAAGCTTGACGGGTGAAAACAAATCGATTTCTCCGATCGGTAGCTCGATTTCCACGCGATCGGTTTCAAACTGACGATTGAGCAACGCCTGGAGCGCTTTAGCATCATCTCGACCATCATTGGGAATGACCCCATACTCGATCGCACGTCTGACTTGGGTCGGGGTCGCCGCAACGGGAGCCGATCGCCATTGTAAAACCTCTTGCAAATCGCGGGTCGGGTTAAAGCCATCCGCCAGCCACAGCAGCACCATCACCAAACTCACCATCTGCGACACCAGCAAAAATCGAGAAGTCGAAAGCTTGACCCATTTGCGCCAGCCAGCACTCGCTTCCGAAACTTTCTGATTGCCGCGATTGACCCATTTTTGCTGCGATAGATTCATCTGAGTCCACACTTTAATTAATGCAGAACTCCAGAGCGCCACCACCAATAAGGGGAGGTGGATCAACTTAAGCGGCGATCGTCGTCCCCAAAAAATCACGATCAAATACAGCGGACGAGTCATCAAAACCCAGGCACACAGCAGCGCCACCACCAACCATTTAGCTTGCAGCAGGGCGATCGTTAACATGCCGGGCGTGATCAGCGCCGTCCAGATGCTCAACCGTTGATCGAGCAGACACCACCACAAAAACCAGCCTGTTTTGCCAGGGCCGAGTGCCAGGGCGCGGCCGTTACTTCGCAGCATATTGCCATACCAGCGCCGCATGTTTTCGTAAGCTCGACCCAGCAGCGATCCCGTGATCGTTTCGTGATTGTAGACCACCACGTCGGGCAGATAAATCATCTCGTAGCCTTGCTTGAGTACCCAAAACCAGCTACTCTTGTCGTCGCCAGAGAGAAACTTGAACTCGCCCCAAAGCCAATCGTCGAGGCGATCGTTTTCTAGCAGATCGATAAATCCAGAATCCAGCGCAGCCTCAGATCGAAAGAGGGCAAAGCGTCCTGTCAGGCAGGTGACTCGACGAGCGAGGGCGACTGAGCACATGTGATAATGACGCAGCGCCAACCGTAAATGAAACCATTCTGAAAACAGATAAGACCCAACCGTGTGAGCAGAGTTATCGGTTGTCAGTGCGCCCAGTTTGGGAAACAGCTCAAAAAAAGGTAAGCAGCGCTTGAGACTTCCTGGAGAGAGTTCTGAATCTCCATCCATCAATGCAACCAGCGTATTTGCAGGCAAATTAAGCCGCGCCAGCGCTCTCAATCCTTCTGCCATCGCCTTGCGTTTGCCTTCTCCGGTCTGTACCTGCTGAATCAGATGAATCGATCGCAGGGTGGGGTCGATCCTTCGCAAAATGGCCCGAATTCTGCTGTTTTCTTCCTCGCTGCTGCTGGTAACAAGCAGGGTCATCCGAGTGGGAAGCGTTAAGGCTTCTTGGGCGATCGCTCGAAAGACCCGTTCGGTAATCCAGGGTTTCTCTTGATAGGTCGGCACCAGCAAACAGACTCCAGGACAGGCTTGCAGAGAAATTGCGTCCGCCCGTCGTCGCCAGCGCGGAAAGACCCAATGCTGATAGATCCGACTCCGCAGCACTTGCACGCCTAGCCAACTCCAGCGCCAGGTGCCAATCAGCCCGACCCCCGCCAAGCCCCACCACTCCGTCCAATCTGTCAGATTCAAACCCTGAGAATGGTGCAGTGTGGCCAACCAAAACAGACCAACCAGGGCGCTAATCGGCAGCGTGACCCAGTGCAGACCGCGCAAAAAAACAGACTGAGCGTGCATTGTGGCTTTTAATAAGGGGAACTGGACAAGACAGTGAGTTGATAAAAACTGCGCTTAGATTAGGAATCTGAGAGCTATTCCGCACCTGTAAGGAGGTTACAGTTGAAATCTTGGCTTAACGTGAATTCGATGAAATCCCTCGCTGTGGCGATCACTCCAGGCAGCCCCTAAATCCCCCAAGTTTGAGGGACTTTGAGCAAGAAATCCTGTCCGAAAGTCCCCCAGATTGGGGGGTTGGGGGGCAAAAGCGTTAAATACCGAAGCGAAAAAACTCTATCGAATTCACGTTGGCTTAAAGCTGTTCAGAATAGGCGCTTTGGGGCAGAAGCCCAAAACAACAACGCGAAGAAACGCAGATCGAACCGTTAGTCGGATGGATAAAACAAGCCGTCAAAGTGCCTACAGCCCGATCGACTTCTTAGCAAAGGTCATCTGCGCCGATTGTCCCAGTCCGCAAAATTTTGTAGCCTGACCAAACTGAGGCGGCGGTGGAATCTTGACGATGACTTTGACTAGGGGCTGTCCCCCAACGTTGAGAGGAATGATAGGCGGCAGTGCCTCAGTCTGGACTGGCTTCGATCGCTCCGTTGGCATGATCGTGGGGCCGTTGCCGATCGGCTGCATCAGCGCAATTTGTCCACTGATTTTTTCTGACAGACCACTAAGCTGTACCTGGACTGGTTTTTGAGCATCAAGGTTGCCAGTTTGGTTGGCTGGAAGGACAACTTCTGCCCAGAGATTATTACAGTCCAAAAGCGTCACCAGCGATTCGGTGGGGTTGACCTGGCCGCCGCGATCCTGCTGGGTCGTGTAAACAATGCCATCTAGCGGAGCCTTAATTTCGGCATCTTGCTGAGTGCTGTAGATCGATCGCGCTTGTTTGAGTCGTTGGCGAGCGCTTTCTAGTTTTGCGGTTAACGTGCTGACGGCGACCGACTGCTCTTGAATGGTCTGGTTGAGCCGAGCGCGTTGGTCAGAGAGCGTGTTGCTGACGGCTGCTTTACTACTGGCAATGCCTGACTGAGACGCTTGCAGAGAAGATCGTGCCGCTGCCAGGGCCGCCTTTGCCTGATCAACTTCTGCCTGGACTGCCCGCCACGCATACTGAAGCTCGTCGGCTTTTTGGCGGGTGATGGCTCCTTCGGCGGCAAGTTGACGATAGCGATCGTATTCCAGTCGAGCGGCCTGGGCCTTACTGTTGAGGGACGCGATCGCCGCCTGTCGCTGGTTGACTTCTTGCTCTGACAAACTGACATCAACGGTTCGTACGCCCTGATCTTGACTGCCTAACCCAGCTAGTTGAGCTTGAAACAGAGAGCGGGCATTTTGAGCAGCCAGCAGTTGCGCCTCGTTGGATTGAATCTCGCCTTCGAGCGCCAAAAGCGTTTGTTCTTCTTGAGGGCTACGGGTGACTCGTGCCAACACTTGCCCAGATCGCACCTCGGCTCCGGGTTGGGCATAAAACTCTTTGAGATTACCGTCGATCGGAGACTGAACCTGGGTGACACGACCATTGATCTGCCCCCCTTCTGCAACGATATTACTCAAGCGATGGGTGGCGACGGCGGCCCCAATCAGACAGACGGTAGCCCCAAGTCCGACCGCCGTTAGCGCAATGCCCCACCGTTTCCACTGGGGATCTGAGGCGGCTGGGGGCGACGGCGCTTGGGCAGGCGTTAATTGCAAAGGCGTTGATTGCAAAGGTAACATTGGCTGACTGGGGGTAGGCGTTGGACTGGGTGACTTAAAGTAATTTCCTTGGGCGTAGGCAAACCCCATATCTCTGACGGAGTGTAGAGTCGCCTGATCGGTGACAGACTTGGCGATCGCTGACTCCCGATCCGCCGCAAAGATCGCTTGAATCAACGCCTGAGCCGCGAAGTTGCTCGTAAAATCTTGAATAAGCTGACCGTTGACTTTGATCCAATCGGTCGGCAGTTGACGATACTCGTGGATCGAGAGGTGGTTGCCCACAAAATCGTCCAGCACGACTCCGATCCCGATCGCTTTTAGATGTTGAATCAAGCTCAGGGCGGCGCAAAAATCCTGGGCGATCGCGTCTTCGTTTAATTCAACGCTGAGTCTTTGGGGGTTGATGTTGGATTGAGCAAGGGTGTTTTGCAGGTCTTGAGCCAGCCGAGTGTCGTAGATTGCGTCTTTAAAGAGATTGACTGACAGATGCAGATCCGGCTGGGTTTTGAGCACCTCGATGGTCTGGCTGAGAATGAAGCGATCGAGCTGTCGGGTCATTCCAGCAGCATCGATCTGAGACAAAAGATCTTGAGGAAGTTGAAGCTGTTGTTGAGCATCTCGCCATCTCAACAGCACTTCTTGATGAATCGTTGCCTGCGGATGCAGTGCGTAGCTGGGTTGAAACCAAAGCTCAACTTGAGCAGCGTCCAAAACAGGGGAACGGTGCTTTTCTTCTAAGGTGTGAAAATCAAAAGATTCACTGACGATCACTGAGTATCTCCGAAGTCTTAGGGGGTAGAAGCAGTTAACCTCTGTTCGCAGTCCCTTAACCAGCAAGCCTTGTTAGAGGCTGTACCAAAGGCATCATGTGGGCACCTTGTCAAACGAGAAGCGAACGGAGAAAGTGCTGACGATGGCTCAAGCAAAAATAGCTGAACCGACAGCATCCTTAAGCACAAGTCGTCACGGTTTTTTAAAGTAGGGCTTGACAGCGATCGATTGAGCAAGTCCCTAGAATTGGGGTGCCTGCGAATGAGGTAACACTCAATGAAACGCTAATCTCAAGACCAAAAAGTGTCGAGTTTTACGAAGGCTGCGATAAATCGTTTTTCAAGGTTCGCTCCTGGCTTAAATCTATCGGTGCAAATGGGTAGACAGGCTTGACAAATTAGACGATCGCAATTGGATAGAGAAGGCTCATCGTGAAAAGGCTCTGAGAGACAAGTTACTAGGTTGTTATCGTAAAGGTTTTTTTGAGTGAAAAAACGATCAGTAATTTTACTAACCGGAGGTTTTTGGTGAAGATTGGATGAAGCCAACCTGAATTCTGCTCTCGAACTCAGTATGATTTCGGAGTCTTCTGTTATTTCAGTCCTCTTCCCAGATGATATTGGGCATCCGCTCAAAGGCTTCATTGAGGTGACTCTCCCAAAATCGACGAATCTGAGCCAAATACGGAGAATCTGGCTGCAAACAGAGTTCGTGGTGAATTTTGAAGCTGTGGGTCTCATACATCACCAGATTGATCGGCGGCCCGACGGAAATGTTGGATTTCATCGTCGAGTCGATCGACAGCAGCGCACATTTGGCCGCCGCCGCTAAAGGAGTATCGAAGTTGAGAACGCGATCGAGAATCGGTTTGCCATATTTTGCCTCGCCAATTTGCAGAAAAGGGGTTGCTTGAGAGGCTTGGATAAAGTTTCCCTGACTGTAGACCATATAGAGAGCGGGTTCTTCACCTTGCACCTGACCGCCGAGCAAAAAGCTGCATTTAAAGTCGATGTGGTCTTTTTCGAGCCAGGGTCGATCCTGCGTTTGGATCTGCCGCATCTTTTCGCCGACGTAGCGCGCCACTTCATACAGACTGGGCAACGTGTGCAGATTGACTTCTGCTTTGACCTGCAAATCGCGCCGAATCAGCGTCAACACGGACTGAGTGACCGAGAGATTGCCAGAGGTACACAACACAAGTATGCGATCGCCCGGCAGCGAAAAGTTAAACAGTTTTTGATGGGTTGACACATAATCGACTCCCGCATTGGTTCGAGAATCAGCGGCCATCACTAAGCCAGCACGGGTGAGAATTCCAAGGCAATAGGTCATTGAGCGTGCGGAAGAATGACAGCCTTTAGATTTTAAGGGGCACTCCTCAAAAGTGAACCCCCAAATTCTAAAGTTGATGGTGACGGTGCCACTAACCCCAATTTCTGAACTAGCCGTAATGTCGCTGTCGGGAGTTAGTCGATCGCGAAACTTTAGCCCAAAGATTCCCTGGGTGGTGATTTGAATGTTGCCGCCTTGTACCGCATTTGCAGAAATGTCGCTGTTTTCTAAACCTAAAATGAGCCACCGATATCCAATCGAGCATTTGACCCAAATAGAATGAATGCCGTTGGGATTGACTAAAAACAAGCTGACTGGATTGCTGCTATTAACCGTTTTGATCAAGCCATCGATATTAGAAATATTACTTCCGGTGACTCGACTAAAGATAGTAGAAATATTCAGCGTGTTTACTAAATCGAATGTTGCCGTTCCGCCTGTGGGAATGGAGAAGGTTATAAAGCTGTGAAAGAGATTCGTTTCAGCAGAACTGCCGTTTGTGATGGTGAAGTTGTTGCTAGAGGGAGACGTGACGATCGTATTCATCGTGCCATCAGGACATCACTTGCGCCTGAACAGAACTACAGACCAAAAGACCTAATCCGCATTGAACTCGCCCAAAAATTCCTTTAAAGCTCAATCAACTCTGTTCTCTGTACAAGCAACTAGCGACTACAATCAAACAGATACGTCTGGCGATGGATGTATTATTGTTGTCCCTAAATGGAAAAGGGTGGTTCACTTGGTTAGGCATTCCATTCGACTCAATCCCCTATCGAGTGCTGCACTTGCGGTTCTGTGCCTCTTTGGGTTTGCCCCTCAGCCCGGAAAAGCGGCCGACGTGACCCTGCAAGTCGGCATTGTGCAGCGATTTGGCGACAGAATTAAAGATACGATGACGCTAAAGGTGGCTCCTGGCGATCGCATCACCCTCAAATTTGTGACCAATGGCAAGCCCCAAACCCTCACCACATCAGACCTCAAGCTCGAAACGGTGATGCAGCCTTTATCACAGCCCCAGGTTGAGGAGCGTGTCGTTTTTAGCACCCATCGCAGCTTTGAAACCGCCGAAGATCAGGCCCAACAGTGGCGCGCTCAAGGAATTGAAGTCGAACTAGCGCAACCCGATCGCTGGCAAGTCTGGGCAAAACGTGAAACCTACAATACGCCTTTGTTGAGACGGTTATTACTGCAAAGCCTTCAGGCAAAAGGGATTCAGACGGCCCGCATTGAGAGCAAAATTCTACGTCAGGTGCCGCGTCCGTCCTGGGTGCTAAATGGATTTCGCTACACAAGAGATTTGGTGGATATCTCATCGGGCAATGGGGTGATTCGCGTCGATCGAGAAAAAGACGAACAGCCGAGTCGCGTCTATGCCGGGAGTTTTCGCATTCAACCCAACGCCTACGGCAACTTCACGCTGGTCAACTTTGTGCCGCTGGAAACCTATTTGCGTGGCGTGGTGCCCCATGAAATCGGCGGCTGGGCCCCTCAACCTGTGTTGGAGTCTCAAGCCATTCTCGCCCGGACTTATGTATTGAGAAATCTGCGGCGATTTACGACAGACAACTATCAAATTTGTGCCACTACGCAATGTCAGGTTTATTGGGGAATTGATGGAGCGGTGCCTTCGACAGATCGGGCGATCGCTGCCACACGAGGCTTGGTTCTCACCTATCAAAATGAGCTAGTCGATGCCCTGTATTCTTCGACAACGGGAGGCGTGACGGCTGCTTTTAATGACGTTTGGCGAGGCTGGGAGCGCCCTTATCTCAAGTCGTTTGTCGATTCGGTGAGCAACGTTTGGGATCTCAACACTCGCACTTTGGCAGATGAAAAGAATTTACGGGCATTTATTGCACTCAAAAAAGGCTTCAACGAAGAAGGAACAGAAATGTTTCGCTGGCGGTATGAAAGTACGATCGCTGAAATGAATCAAGATCTGCAAAGGTATTTAAGAAGTGTGCAACATCCTTTGGCAAATTTTGGCACGATTCAACAAGTGCAAGTGACACAACGATCGACCGCTGGACGAGTTCTGAAACTGTCTGTGACCACCGATCGCGGCCGCCTCGACCTCGAAAAAGACGACATTCTTAATGCCTTCGATGCGCCAGCCAGTACGCTGTTTTATCTGGACGGTCTCTACGGCCCAAATAAGACGTTAAAGGGATATGCCTTTGTCGGCGGTGGTTTGGGTCACGCGGTGGGGCTGAGTCAGGTTGGGTCGTATCACCTGGGCAAATTGGGCTGGACAAGCGATCGCATTCTTGGTTTTTACTTTCCAGGCACACAATTGCAGCCGATTAATAACTCGATTACTTTGTGGCGCGATCGCTCAACGTCTGGTCTACAAGGCTAACTTTAATCAGATCGAAGATCACAAATTTTCATGTCGATCTCAAATCCTTTTAGGGGATCAATTCACCAAACTGCAACAATACAAATAGAAAAGTATTGACCTGTACGATCGCTTCAGGAGGTTGAAATGACGACTTCTAATCGATTGAATCAATTACGACAACTGTTTGCATCTGATTCGACAAGCTGGGGATCTTTAACGGTTCTGGCGATCGGCGTTGCGCTGTTAGTGTCTCTGATGGTGGCGTATGCTTACGGTTGGTCACTTTGAGCGTCTTGATACACGCGACCTTTCCATGAGCCGCCTTTGCCCTGCCAGTGACAACGAGCGGAATCTAATGTCATCAGCGTGTAGAGGAAGCCGATCGCAGGCAAACAAAACGCCAACCAAACTGGACAGCGATAAAATCGAATGATTGGCAAATACATCATGCTCATTAATAGATAGGTAAATAAATTGATGAATGCGAAGAGCCACAGTCCAGTAACGAATCCGAAAATGGCACCGATTAAAGGAACGAGATAAACGATCGTCATTCCTATCAGCGTTCCCATTAATAATAGCGGCGAGTAATTTAACTGAGTAAATGCTGTTCTCGCGACCATATTCCAGATTGTTTCTAATGAATCGTAGGGACGTAGGCTGTGAGCGGATTCGGTCAATCCCAGCCAGATGCGTTTAGACCCGCTTAACTTGATCACTTGAGCCAGCGCACAATCATCAATCAACGCCTGCCTGATCGCTTGAATTCCGCCAATCCGCACCATTGCCTCCCGCCGAATTAGACTACAGCCACCCGCCGCCCCAGCCGTTTTATTATCAGGCTGATTGATCCATCTAAACGGGTAAAGTTTTTCAAAAAAGAAGACAAAAGCTGGAATTAACAGTTGCTCCCAGACACTTTGACAGCGCAGCCGTACCATGAGAGAAACTAACTCACGATCGTCGCTCTCCGCCTTGTCTATTAGTTGTTGAAGATTGGTGCGATCGTGTTCAATATCTGCGTCTGTGAGCAAAAAATAATCGGGCTGCAAAGTCATCGCTTTCTGAATGCCCTGATCCAATGCCCAAAGCTTTCCTGTCCATCCAGTTGGCAACGGTGCGGCTGAGAGAATTTGTAGCTGGTCGGATTTTCCTAATGTTGCTGCCGTTTCCCTGGCGACATCTGCTGTGCCGTCGGTGCTGTGGTCGTCTACCAAAAAGATTTGAAGCGAACCGGAATAGTCTTGAGTCAGGAGCGATCGCAGCGTCGCCGACAACAAATCTGCCTCATTGCGAGCGGGAATAATCACACAAACAGACGGGCGTGAGGCTTGAGGTGTGAGGTGTGAGGCGTGTAGACGCTGATCGGTGCGCCAAAACTGACCTCGAAAACAAAGCAGGTAAATCCAGATAGTTAGAGACGATAGGGCTAGTCCGATTAGGCTCATCACACGCTTTCTCAAGTCAGAGGTTTGTGCATTTTCTCACATCTCGATTTTGTTTGCGGCCTGCTCAAGCTTCTATCTGAAAGTTGTTTGCGGGGGGCCGACTTAATTTTGACTTAATGATGACACGATCGCAGTCACGAGCATTATGATACCTGCTGTCACAAACAAACCTGTCAGATTAATTTCTAATAGCACTCCAGAAATCGCTTGAGAAAACGGATCGAGTGCAACCGATGCAAACATCACTAAACTCATCATTCGTCCCTGCATGGGAGTTGAGGCTTGCTGCTGTAGCCAGGTTAGTCCCAATACCCCAACCATGCCACCGCCTACGCCCATTAGCGCAATTACACCTGCCGCCATCCAAGCTTGTTGCACAAATCCTAGAGCAATTAGCCCGGCCCCCAGGGCGTGAGCAAGCAGAACTAGCGGTGTTTTCAGGTTCTTAATCGCGCTCAGTTGACTGGCAACAAAGACTCCTAATAAGGCTCCGATGCCATAGGCAGATTGTAAGTAGCCAAATGTAGTCGCACTACCGCCAAACCTCATCGCAACTAACTCAGCAACCCCAATCACCATCGGCCCCAAAACTGCAAAGTTAATCATTGCAATCATCTGCAAGCTCACACGAACGGCTGGTTGTCTCCAGGCATAGCGCAACCCTTCGATGATTTCTCCAGGTAAGGTAGCTGTACTAGCGTTGACAGAACCAGATCGCTCCTTAGTTTGAATCAATGAAATAAACCCACTGCCGATCGCAAATAACACGGTGTTGATGACAAGCGCGATCGAGAGACCTAACGTTCCGATAATAATTCCGGCTACAGCAGGGCCGATCACATTGGTAATTTGTTCACTCCCTTGCATCCAGGCGTTGGCTTGTCCTAATTGAGGTTTGCTCACCAACTGAGGCAATAGGGCAAGCATCGCGGGATACAGAAAAGCTTCTGACAAACCAAACAAAGCTGCAATCAGAATCACTGCATTGAGTTGGAAGGCATTCAGAAAAAGCAGCCCTGTCATCGCTCCAATCAACATTGTATTGACTAACGCAGCAATAGCAGCAACAGAATTAGTTGGCAGGCGATCGCTCATTGCTCCGCCCACCAGCATAAAGAGTCCGCGTGGAATTGCCGCCGCCATCAACACAGTTCCGATCGCATATCCTGAACCCGTTTTTTGTAGAACTAACCAGGTCAATGACACCAAGAAAAACTGAGATGCACAGAGGATCAGAGTTTGTCCTAACCAAAGCCAGCGAAAGTTAGGTCGTTGTAATGCAGAACGCAGCATGATTGACCTCACCACAACAAATCATTGATCAATCCATAGAAACCAGCGAAGTTGATTTTGCTGACTGCCCTCATGCATCGGATCTTTGCCTGAACACGGTTTACACCTGATGAGCAAAGTAGATTGAGTGGCGCGATCGCGACTGTGATCCAGGGAGAAAGTTTGTAGCGCAGAAAGCGAACCCAAACATAGCCCGATCGCATGAAACAGAATCTCATCATTGGCTCAAAAAGGTGTGATTTAAAACATTCAAGAGTTTGAAATCTACGCTTCTTCTAGCGTCAGTTCGATCTCTTCGAGTTACCCGTAAGGGGTCAGGCTTTTCGCTGCGTTGTTCAGCGCTTCTGCCCCCCAACCCCCCAATTCTGCTGCCGTGCACACACAAGTCGATCAATCTATCATTGCTGAGATCCTTCGCCCCCTAAATCCCCCAAAAATGGGGGACTTTGAGCCGTCGTCATGGCTTTGAACTTTGGAAATCCTTCCTTGGTCAAAGTCTCCCAGAATGGGGGATTTAGGAGCTGAAGCCGCGTGAAACGAAGCGATAACGACTTGTGTGTACACGGTAGTAATTTTGGGGGACTTTCGGATAAGAGTTTTGGCTCAAAATTTCTCACGGATAGTTACTGTTCTTTTAGCACGACTTGAATGCCATGCTTGGGGCGCAAAGTAATCGAAGGTTGAAGCTCGATCGCCTGATCGGAAACCAACTCTAGCTGAAACTTTTGGGCGATCGTCGCTAAAATTAACGCTGCCTCCATGAGCGCAAAACTCTTGCCAATACAAACACGCGGGCCGTCACCAAACGGGAAGTAAACGCCACGAGGTAGTTTTTTCTCCAAGTCATCTGCCCATCGCTCAGGAGTAAACTTTTCTGGATTGCCGAAGTAGCGAGGATCGCGGTGCATTACCCACTGACTACAAATCAACGTCGTGCCTTTTGGAATCAAATAGCCGCCGATTTCACAATCTTGAGTGGACTCTCGACTGACATCAGTAGCCGGGGGATAAAGTCGCATTGCCTCTTTGATCACGCTGTTTGTGTAGGACAACTGGGGCAGATCAGCGATCGTCGGTGTGCGCCCATTTAACACTCTTTTTAACTCCTGGGTTAGTTTAGTTCGCACTTCAAGATGTTGGCTCAATAGCATCCATGTCCAGGACAGTGTGTTAGCGGTGGTTTCATGTCCTGCCAAAATCATTGTGGCCACTTCATCACGCAGTTGGCGATCGCTCATCCGACTCCCATCGTCGGCATCTTGTATCTGCATCAACATTCCTAGTAGATCGTCACTGTCTGTTTTGTTAATCCGGCGGCGGTGGATCATTGCATAAACGGTTTCATCTAGAAGCGCGATCGCATTCTGGTAGCGACGATCAGCATCCGGCTCCTGTGTTGTAGCCCAGTTCATGGCAGCATCGAGGGCGTGAGCGACCTGCTTGGCTTCACTATCAGTCACGTCTTGATCAAAGATCGTCTTCATGACAATGTTGAGGGTGAGGCGCATCATTTCGTCATGCACATCCAAAACCTTGTCTTTGTGCCAGATTTGCAGCATTTGTTGAGTGTAGTTGACCATCACAGACCCACAGTTCTCAATGCGTTGCTGATGAAATACAGGTTGGATCAGCCGTCGCTGTCGTTGCCAAAAATCTCCTTCGCTAGTAAGTAACCCGTTACCGATCAATCCCGACAAACTTTGTAAGTCCTGAGCTTTGATAAACAGCAGTCGATCTTTGAGAACTTCGGTAATGTGATCTGGGTTGGTGAGCAGGCAAAATAGTTCGCCACATTCAAACTGTAAGGGGACAATCTCCCCAAATTCACGCGCACAGCGAGTCATAAAACTCAGGGGATCTCGGCTGTACTCCATCAGGGCAGCAGAAACTTCAGGACTGGGCAAAGTGAGCAAAGTTTGGGTCATTGTGATTTCTCCAAAACGATTTTTCCAGAACACAATCAGTCAGCGTGAATTCGACCTCTCATACCAAATTGATCTTTGAGTGCTACAGATCTTGGAGAGCAACCTAAATCCCCGACTTGTGGAGGACTTCAAGCTAAAGAAGTCTCGGATTCTCAAAGTCCCCCAGAATGGGGGATTTAGGGGGCGAAGCAACCAGGCAATCATCGATCTTATTCAATTCACGATCCTAAACCGGAGGGATTGGTCGGATTCACATCGAGGTTAAAATATGAGTGGAACTCACTTTTCTAAAATACGAGTAATCCTCATGTTTTGTCAAGAAGAATGTGAGTAATCCTCATGTTTGTTTAGAGAAGGAAGCGATCGCCATGTCCGCAGATTCATCAAAGCCCTCTGGAATGCGGCGACAGCCTCGACAAGCCCGCAGCCAGGAGCGAGTCAACCATATTTTGGATGTGGCAGAACAGTTGTTTATCTCTGAAGGCTACGAGGCGACGACGACGAATGCGATCGCCACTCGTGCCAAAGTCTCGATCGGGTCGCTCTACCAGTTTTTCCCCGACAAAGCCGCCATTCTGCACGCCTTAGCGATACGCTACACAGAACTGCTCCACCAACGATTTATGGCACTCCACACGGCTGAGATTTTCAGTTTGCCTCTCTCAACTTATGTAGATCAGGTGATTGACACGACAAATCAATTTTTCACTCAACATCCGGGCTATCATGCCATCTTTATGCAGGCACAGGGAACGATGCCAGATCTAGCCGCGATCGAAGAAGCGGCCGATGCCCAATATATCCAGGATCTAGCCGCCTTCTTGGCCCACTATGACTCACGGTTAGACCCGGCTGATTGTCCAACGATCGCCTATGTGTTGGTGAAAGCGATCGGCACGTTACTGTGGTTGTCCCTTGGTCAAGAAGAAACCTTCCGGCAACGCCTGGTATTGGAGACAAAGCGATTGATGTTGAGCTATTTACAAAGCTATTTTCCAGCGCACGAGGGATCACCTGATACCCAGCCAATACTCCTACCGGATGGTAACCTCCATCGTTCTTGATCCCGATTCATCCGCCCCCTACACCCTACACCCCACGCCCACTTTGCAGTATATTTAGCACAGAGAGTTCTCCAAAACAGCACTATGGCATTCATTCGATTAGAAGAAAACCTCTCGGTCAACACGCAATACATCATCAAGGTGAAGTGGAAGAGCAACCCTGAAACTGATGAACTTTCGGCAACGGTCTTTTTGGCGATCGATGACAAAAACGCTGTCGTCACCACGCGAGGAGAGTCCGCTTTAAATCTTTGGGATGCCCTTCACGCTAACGAAGACCCACCCAGTAGCGGTTTGCCCATCTCAAAGGTGACTCTAAAATCGGTGCGGCGCGGTTGGTAATCAAAACGTTGCTTTAAAGTTGCTTGGCGATCGAGACAGAGAGCAGCTTTAAGCTCCCAGATAAGTTGTCTCCAGGGATGTTTCTTTGACCTGATCTCCCACTTTTTCTACACGGTACGCTTTGGCATCGGGGCGAGAACTCACGATTGTTTGTAGAGAGTCGCCCACGAAATGCAGCCCAACGCCATCGTCAGCAGCATAGCCGTCGCGCAGCAAGCCCTCTTTCACAAGTCGATGGTAAGTAGGTCTTCTTTGCGGCTCACCGTCATAGTGAGGAGAATGGCTTCCTTTGAGAAAACCTAGACAGCGTAAAGGCTTGAGTGAACCATCAAAATCACTGACTCCGGCCTCAAACCAGCAAAGAGACCCGGCACTCAGTCCACACAGCACTACGCCTTTCTCCCAGGCTTCTTTGAGAATGCGATCGAGTCCCCAAGCTTCCCAGAGGGCAATCAAGTTTTTGGTGTTGCCGCCGCCCACATAGATGATGTCTTGAGACAAAACGAACGATCGCAAGTCCTCAGTTTGTAAATAGAACAGCGACAAATGGCAGGGAACAGAAGGAAATCTGAGGAACGCTGAATAGAACTTCACGATGTAGCGGTCAGAGTCTCCACTCGCCGTGGGCACAAAACAAACGCGCGGCTTCTCTTTAGGAATGAGTCCCAAAATGTATTGGTCGAGCCGTGGATTTTCAGGCTCCATTGAGAACCCGCCGCCGCCCATTGCGATAATTTGTTTTTGAGGAAGCGAGTTCGTCATGTTGCTAATTCCGCTTGCGAGTTCTTGCTTTGACAAAGCATAATGCAGTGGCGAAAAATGTTCAAAAGATGTTGAGTGTGAACGGGTGTCGGAATGCAAACACAAAGTATAGCAACAGTTTCTCAGCTTGAAGGGGCGATCGCTGCCAGCCAAAATTATCTGCTTTCTACCCAAAACGCCGCTGGTTACTGGTGGGCCGAGCTTGAATCGAATGTGACGATGACCGCCGAGGTGGTGCTGCTTCACAAAATTTGGGGCACCGATCGCACTCGTCCGATGCACAAGGCAGAGAAGTATTTGCGATCGCAACAGCGAGATCACGGCGGCTGGGAACTGTATTACGGCGATGGCGGCGAACTCAGCACCACGGTCGAAGCGTATATGGCGCTCAAATTGTTGGGGGTGTCTGTCAATGATCCGGGGATGGTCAAGGCGCGATCGTTTATCTTGGCGCGGGGGGGTGTGACCAAAACTCGAATTTTTACCAAGTTTCATTTGGGGCTGATTGGCTGTTATGACTGGCGCGGGTTGCCGTCGATTCCGCCGTGGGTGATGTTGTTGCCGTCTTTTTTGCCTGTGAATATCTACGAGATGTCGAGTTGGGCGCGAGGCAGTACCGTCCCGTTGTTGGTTGTGTTTGACAAAAAGCCCATATTCATCACGCAGCCGACGATTACCTTAGATGAATTGTATGCAGAAGGCATCACAAACGCCAAATTTGAACTGCCGCGAAATGATGACTGGTCAGATGGGTTTGTCGAATTAGACAAGGCGTTCAAACTAGCCGAAACGTGGAATCTAGTTCCCTTTCGAGAAGAAGGGCTTCGCGCCGCAGAACAATGGATTCTTGAACGTCAAGAAGCTTCTGGTGACTGGGGTGGCATCATTCCCGCTATGTTGAATTCTCTATTAGCGCTGCGTTGTCTGGGGTATGACGCATCTGATCCCATTGTTGAACGGGGACTCCAAGCCGTCGATCGCTTTTGCATTGAGTCTGATGATCTCTATCGCGTTCAGCCCTGTGTTTCTCCTGTTTGGGATACGGCGTTGGTAATGCGATCGCTGGTCGATTCGGGTCTTTCTGCCAATCATTCGGCATTAGTCAAAGGCGGCGAATGGCTCCTTCAAAAGCAGATTCTTGACTATGGGGATTGGGCTGTCAAAAACTCACAGGGTAAGCCGGGAGCCTGGGCCTTTGAGTTTGAAAACCGCTTTTATCCTGATGTAGACGATTCTGCTGTGGTCGTGATGGCGCTTGATGCGGTGCAGTTGCCCCAGGAAGACTTAAAACAGCGAGCCATCGATCGGGCTGTCAACTGGATCGCCACCATGCAGTGCAAACCTGGCGGATGGGCAGCCTTCGACCTCGACAACGATCAAGACTGGCTCAATGCCATCCCCTACGGCGACCTAAAGGCAATGATTGACCCCAACACCGCCGATGTCACCGCACGAGTCCTAGAAATGGTCGGCCAACTTCAAACCTCCTCCACGCCTCATGCCTCACGCCTCACGCCTCACGCCCTCGATCGTGCCCTTTCCTACCTGCTACAACAACAAGAATCCGACGGCTCATGGTTTGGCCGCTGGGGCGTAAACTACATTTATGGAACAAGTGGCGCTTTAGCTGCCCTTTCGACAATGGCACCTAGGGAACGGTTGAGCCTTGAACGAGGCGCAAATTGGCTAGTGAGTGTCCAAAATTTTGATGGCGGCTGGGGCGAAACCTGCGAGAGCTACAAGAATCCGTCACTTAAAGGAACGGGCAACAGCACAGCCTCACAGACCGCCTGGGCGGTAATCGGATTGTTAGCGGTTGGAGAAGCAACAGGACAGTTTAGTTGGGCAGCCCTCGATCGAGGCATCTACTATCTAATCTCTACCCAACAATCAGACGGCACCTGGGATGAAAGCGACTTTACGGGCACAGGCTTTCCGGGTCACTTTTACCTCAAATACCATCTCTATCAACAACACTTTCCGCTCACTGCTCTAGGACGCTATCAGAGAAGTCTTGTGAGCCATTTCAGCGATCGTACAGTCCGCAGATAAAGATTTCTAATTAGGAACGAGGATTAAATAGTAGACTTCCTGCATGAATACCTGGCGATTGAAATCGCTGCTATCAGAACAAAGTCCACCTCCGTGGACTAACGGTTAAAATCGCCTCTTTAGTGTGCGAAGGCACACTTTGCTCTTGTAGCCCCGACTTTAGTCGGAGGGCATCTATGATTCGTGCAGGAAGTCTAGTATCGAATTTGTAGAGTGCGTTTCTCGTGGCTCAACACAGGGAGCATCCCAATTGTGCAAAATCTCGGATTGCCCTCCTCACGAAGTGGGGCGAGAGCTTTGCCAGCCCATCTCCCCAGGAAGAAGGGAGTCAGGTCTCTTGTTCCCTCACTTTGGGGAGCGGGTTAGGGTGAGGGCAGAAAGACTGTGCTACACAAGAGTAGCGGCTGACTGATGAAAGCTTTAAAACTTCGATCTATCACTGGCTGGCAAGTAGAGTTTGCGCTAGAAAGTCGCTTTTGCAGCTAATCGTTACGCAAAAAAGAACTTAACAACTAAGCTTTGGTTTTGAAATCTGTCAGACGGAGCGAGGTTATTTGTTTAACACTGCTTCTTTCAATGTTGCGACCTTACCTAGCACTGTACTAATATCTTCTGGAGACACTCTCTTTGCTTTGTTGTAAGTTTAGTAGATTGAAAATAACTATCTCTCTAGTAGGTGACGAGCATTAAGATCCCCCTAGCCCCCCTTAAAAAGGCTACTGTGTACACACAAGTTGATTGATCCGTCATTGCCGAGACCCTTCGCCCCCTAAATCCCCCAAAATTGGGGGACTTTGAATGCTAGGCAATCTCTCTGGGTCAAAGTCCCCCAGATTGGGGGATTTAGGAGGCTGAAGCCGATTGAAACGAAGCGATTCCGGACTTGTGTGTACACGGTAGCTTAAAAAGGGAGGAATCTGGATTCAAAACCTTCCGAGTTAACATCAATTAGTAGCACTGTCGAGCAGGGATTGTTGTCTAGTTAGGCGGATTCTTGCACGATCGACAGAATACTAAATTGGAACCCATCCCCATCAATATGTCATGCTAAAAACTCTAAATTCAGTTCGGTGGAATAAATTAGAACACGCTTATGGTAAAGCGAATGATGTACCGCAACTGATTCGAGATTTGACTTCTAGCAGTGCAACAGTTCGCGAACAAGCATTGTGGGCATTGTATGGCAACCTCTGGCATCAAGGCACTGTTTTTGAAGCGACCGCTTACGCCGTACCATTTTTGATTGAGCTACTAGAACTGTCCAATTGCTCACCCACAAGCTTTCTGTTGTTCAAGCGGCGGCGGCTTACTTACCAATGCGGTTGAGATTCTACGAGCTTATGGCTTGCCTCAGAGACCAGAACGACTCCAGGCGTTTCTAGACGGACATCTGACCCCCCAAGATTCAGCCTGGTCTACGACTTCATTGGCATCACATTCCTGAGTAAGGCGATAAGGCTAAAGTTTGCGTCAGATCACTCAAAAGGACGCGATCGCAGAGATTAAACAGTTCTACGTCAGTCTGGGCCCGTCTCATCAAATGTAGGAAGTGACCTTCGGCATCAACACTCAGAGCAATGTAGTTGAGAAACATTTTGAGGTAGCCAACGCGCGATCGCACAGGAAACCGCGCCGATGTAGGACTTTGCCACAACCGATCAATATAAGTACGAACTTCGACAAAAGGAACAGGTGTAATTAGCTCTCCCCGCAATGCCTGACGAATTTGACTAAAAATCCAGGGATTCCCGATCGCCCAGCGGCCGACCATTACCCCAGCCGCACCTGTCTGCGCGAGCACTTCAAGGGCAGTTTTTGCAGAATAAATATTGCCATTAGCCAACACAGGACAATTGACCCGTCTAACCGCTTCCGCAATCAGGTCATAGTTCACGCTCCCGTGGTACATCTCTTTGACTGTGCGACCATGCAGACTCAGCAAATCAATGTGGTGTTGATTGATCAGATCAAGTATTTTGTAGAAGGTGTCTGTATTGTCAAAGCCGACCCGCATCTTGACGGTTAAGGGTCGATCGCTCACAGTCTGCCGTAGTTCTCCCAAAATCCGACCCACTTTCTCCGGTTCTCGCAGCAGTCCGCCTCCCACATTTTTGCGATAGATTCTGGGTGCGGGACAGCCCATATTCAGGTCAACACCAGCAATGTTATGGCGACAAAGTTCCTGAGCCGTTCTAACCAGATCTGGAATGCTCTCACCAATCATTTGAGCAAACACAGGGCGACCCGTATCATTTTCGGTGATCGATGCCAGAATGTTGCGATTGAGCCGTGAAGTGTCGTTGACGCGAAAGTACTCGGTGAAGAAATAGTCGGGACTGCCATACTGAGCAATGACTTTCATAAACCAGAGATTTGTCACATCTTGCATGGGCGCAAGCGCAGTGAGCGGGTGATCTGGATACAGCGATCGAGGAAGCGATACCTGAGACATAGAGATTTCAGCGATCGCCCTGTGTAGACAGCGAGCAACCAGACACCACTCTAGCAAAAAACGGCTACTCTCCCTGGGCATTCGTGATGAGCCGTAGTTGAAAACTGCTATGTTAATTCTTTTTTTATGCACCCGCTAGTTTCAATTGCACCGCTACAGAGGCTTCCGGCAGGAGTGATTGAGGGAGCATCCCAATTGTATAGCACAGTCTTTCTGCCCTCACCATTTCTATTCCCGCAGGAACTTGCGAAGCAAATTGTCAGCCAGAATGAGGAGTTGTTGAATTCTCAATCCTAAGTTAAGTGGCATTCCCTTAAAATAAAAGTATTGCCGCTTCTCCCCAAGGACACCTTTGATTCAAGCTGAGACTCTCGAACTGTTGGAATGGTCACGCCTCTGTCAGCACCTGTCCACGTTTGCTGCGACGAAGTTGGGCACGATCGCCGCTCGTCAGCTAAAAATTCCGACTAGCCGCGACGAAACGCTGACCTTACTGGCTCAAACTCAAGAAATCTACAATCTCGAAAGTCGTCAGTCTCTAAGCTTTGACGGCATCGAAGACATCGGGGAGGCACTCGAACGGGCCGCCCTACAAGGAATTTTGTCAGGCGCAGAACTGTTAGCGATCGCCAAAACGTTAGCGGGTGCCCGAAGCCTGAGACGCACGATCGACAATCAGACCGACGTTCCGGTATTGACCGATCTGATTTCTGAACTGCGAACCTATCCCGACCTTGAGCAAGAAATTTATCGCTGCATCAACGACGACGGCAAAGTTAGCGAACGGGCCAGCACCAAACTTGCCGAGATTCGCAGCAAACAAAAACAAGGGCGCGATCGCGTCTACGAGGTGCTGCAAAAAATTCTTCAGCGTCAGTCGGGGGCGGTGCAAGAACAGATCATCACACAGCGAGACGGACGATTTGTCATTCCAGTCAAAGCGCCACAAAAGGATGCAATTCCCGGCATTGTGCATGATGTCTCGATGAGTGGGGCGACGCTTTACATTGAGCCAAATTCTACTGTCCAACTCAACAACCAACTGCGCCAACTTCAGCGCCAAGAACAAGTTGAAGAAGAGATTATTCGTCGCCTTTTGACGGAGAAGGTGGCCGCCGTCCAGGATGATTTAGAACGGTTACTAGCGATTTGTACTACGCTCGATCTGGCAACGAGTCGCGCCCGGTATAGCTTGTGGCTAGGAGCCAATCCGCCCAGATTTATTGACTATTCAGCCGAAGCGCCGTCTCAAAATTCTCCCTCGATCGTGCTTCGTCAACTGCGTCACCCGCTTCTCGTCTGGCAACAACAGCATGAACAGGGGCGATCGGTCATTCCCACAGATCTGATCATTCAGCCTCAAATTCGAGTCGTCGCCATCACGGGCCCAAATACCGGAGGCAAAACGGTGACGCTGAAAACTCTGGGATTGGCTGTTTTGATGGCAAAAGTGGGACTGTTTGTTCCGGCGAGAGAGCCTGTCGAGTTGCCCTGGTTTGAGCAAGTTTTGGCAGACATCGGCGACGAACAATCTCTAGAGCAAAGCCTTTCTACGTTTTCGGGACACATTCGCCGCATTAGTCGGATTCTAAATGCGTTGGGGGGTGTAGAGGGTGAGGAGAGAGGAGGGAGGAGAGAGGAGAGAGGAGGGAGGAGGGAGGAGTCAGAAGAAGATTCATCCAATGAGTCAGATCTTGAAACTCAATCTTCAGAATTCGATTCACAACCTCAAAATTCAGAACCCCACCCCTCATCCCTCATCCCTCATCCCTCATCCCTTTCTAACTCCCTTGTTTTACTGGATGAAGTAGGAGCTGGAACTGATCCGTCTGAGGGGAGTGCTTTGGCGATCGCGCTTCTTAAATTCCTTGCTGACCATGCTGCTTTGACGATCGCAACCACTCACTTTGGCGAACTAAAAGCTCTGAAGTATGAAGACGATCGCTTTGAGAATGCTTCTGTAGAGTTTGATGATGTGTCTCTTTCGCCGACTTATCGGCTGCTCTGGGGAATTCCGGGACGCTCGAATGCGCTGACGATCGCGCGACGGTTGGGACTCAATGCCGAAGTTGTGAAGCAGGCTCAAGCCAATGTGGGCGGCGCTTCTGAGGATGTCAATCAGGTGATCGCTGGACTAGAGGCACAGCGCAAACGTCAGGAAACCAAAGCCCAAGAAGCGACTAAACTTCTAGAAAGTGCAGAGCGGTTGTATCAACAAGTGTCTGAAAAAGCCGCCAACCTACAAGAACGAGAACGCAATCTGCAACTGGCTCAAGAAAAAGCGGTTCAGGATGCGATCGCGCAAGCCAAGTCTGAAATTGCCAAAGTGATCAAGCAACTGCAAAAGGGCAATGTCACGGCTCAAGACGCTCAACAAGCTACTGACGCGCTTAACCAAATTTCAGACAAACATTTACCCACTAGACAGGCAAAACCCAAACCAGAATACCGTCCCAAAGTGGGCGATCGCATTCGCATTCCTCGCCTCAACCAGACTGCTGAAGTTCTCAACATTGCAGACGACGACGAACTGACGGTGCGCTTTGGCATCATGAAGATGACAGTTCCCATGCAGGAAATCGAGTCCCTGACGGGTGAAAAACCGCCCAAACCAGAACCCGTCGAAAAACAGCCCAAATCCAAACCTCACCCCGTTGTTGAAGCTCAACCCGCACCGCTGATCCGCACCTCTCGCAATACGATCGACATTCGCGGCAGTCGGGTCGCCGATGCGGAGCCGATTTTAGAAAAGGCACTCTCTGAATCCGATCGCGCCATCTGGATCATTCACGGTCACGGCACTGGGAAACTTCGTCAGGGCGTTCATGCTTTTTTGCAGCAGCATCCTCGTGTCAAGCGATATGAACTGGCAGAACAAAACGATGGGGGAACAGGGGTGACGATCGCTTACACCGCTTAAAATCCTCGATTAGACGACTCCAAAGATTTGCGAGACGAAGTTTGATGACTACGTAAAGTTTCAGTAGAAACACGAACAAAGCAGTAAAGGTTGAATTGCTTCTTGTCTTTAACCTCAAAAGTCAATCAGCAGGCATATTTCACCTTTTTGGCTAAATTTTTGTGGATTTGTCAAGACTACAATTGCTCAAGCTAGTTCCGTATATTCATTGAGTTCTATTTAAACTTCTAGTGAATTTTAGAGGGGTTACTTACGTGCATCTCAGAGAGGATGGTAAGTTAAAAACCACAACAGCAATTTGACCCAAAGGGATGATAATTTTTCTCAAAATTCTGCCTGCTGTGGATTGGAGATTTACAGTCTGTAAAAGGACGGTCTGTAAAAGGACGGTCTGTAAAAGGACGGTCTGTGAAAAGACATCGTTCAAACTTAGATTCTGCTGCGTTAGCCCCAACAAGTTTAATCTAAGACTTCTTCTCTACTAAGGTATTGACTAACACCCCAGCCATTTTGTTGAAGTCAATTCTTTTAAATGGCTTGCCCCCTGGGACTTTGAGACATAACCGTTGCCCCTTCAGCAAGTTGGCCCCAAGCGCGTTCTGTAAGCATTAGGGTTCATTCACGACAACTCTGTTTCGCGAGGCAATCTTGAAGAGACATGAATTTGATGAAATCTTTCGCTGCGGTTGTTAATCCAGGCAGCCCCCTAAATCCCCCACGAGTGAGGGACTTTGAAGCAAAAATCTTGTCTAAAAGTCCCCAGAATTGGGGGGTTGGGGGGCAGAAGCGCTAATCAACGAAGCGAAAGATTTTATTGAATTCACATTGCTCTAGCAAATCGGGACTGGTGACAGGGTTGCTCTATCAAAACTCAGGGAAAAGCTGGCATTTTTGGCTTCTCTACTACAGTGTGCTGCTCATTTTAGGGGGTGCTCATTGTTGGTAGTTAGGTTCCGTTTCTGAAATGCAGTAGGCGATCGACTATCGGGCAAATTCCAGCATCTCCTTACAGAATTACGCCTTGGGTTGTTGCATCCGTGTCGTTTTTGACGTTAAACAAATGCAAACTTTAATCAATCCTGCCCGTCCGTTGGAATTGGGGTTTTCTTCTGTGCTCGATCGCGCTGATAGTGATTCGACTTTGAGGAGTGATATAGATTCATCTTTGCGGTCTTCGGGGCGATCGAGCCTGATGGTGATCGATGTAACTGTCCCAAATGCTCAAACGCTCGCAGCAGGCGCACTACCAGGTCAGGAAGTCATTTTGCTCGATCCGTTACAAAATGGATTAGCTCAAATTAGCCAACTCCTCTCTGATCGCCACAACATCGCCAGCCTACATATCGTTTCTCATGGCAGCATTGGCAGTCTACAACTGGGCAGCGAAACGATCAACCTGGCCAGCTTAAAAGCTCATAGTAGCCAATTAAACCGTTGGGCAGACGCGCTCACACCCGACGCAGATATTTTGCTTTATGGGTGCGAAGTAGCCCAGGGAGAAAGTGGCTCTCATTTCGTCCAAACTCTGAGCCAGCTAACGGGGGCCGATGTTGCAGCTTCCATCGATCGTACAGGCAGCGCAACCCTGGGAGGCAACTGGATTTTTGAGACGCAAACAGGGTCGATCGAGACAACCCTCGGACTGCATTCTGAACTGTTGGCAGCCTACACTGCAATTCTGGCTAACCCCACCATTAACTACAGCAGCTTTACCAACACCGCCGGACTAGAACTGAATGGCAACGCAGTCCAGTCAGGTAGCGCTCTGCGATTGACCTCAGCCGTCACCAATCAGGCGGGCAGTGCTTTCTTTACGACCCCCTTTGAGATCGACGGTAATACCTCCTTTGAGACTCGCTTTCAGTTTCGTCTGAGTGGGGGACAAGGCACTAATGGCGCAGACGGCTTCACGTTTATGTTGCAAAACAGCACGGCTGGCATTGATGCCCTCGGACTTGGCGGGAGTAATCTGGGCTATGTGGGAGCGATCGCTCAGAGTCTAGCGGTCAAATTTGATAGCTTCCAAAACCCCGGAGAACTCAGCAACAACTTCATCGCCGTTCTGCAAAATGGGAGTTCGACTACTCTGGCGAGTAACAACGCCCCGATCGACCTCAATAGCGGCAGTTTGGTTAATGCCTGGGTAGACTACAACGCAGCCAGCGATCGCCTGGACATTTTTCTATCAGGAAGCACCCTCAAGCCGACATCCTCAACGCTTTCCTATACGGTGGATCTGGCGGCTGTGGTGGGTTCTAGAGCCTTTGTCGGATTTAGTGGCGCAACGGGTGGCTCAGTGAATGCCCAAGACATTGAGAATTGGGCATTTTCTACGTCAACGAGCAGTGGAGGCGGAACAGGCACTACTAGCGGAGACGGACTACGAGGTGAATACTTTGACAACCTTGATTTCACCAATTCGAGACTGACAAGAGTAGACTCGACCGTTAACTTTAACTGGGGAACTGGCTCGCCCGACACCAGAATTGGGCCAGATACCTTCTCAGTGCGCTGGACGGGGCAAGTACTCCCCACGACCACGGGCGCTTATACCTTTTTTACGACCTCAGATGATGGGGTACGGCTGTTTGTCAACGGTCAGCAAGTTATCAATCGCTATGTTAATCAGGCTCCAACCGAGGTCGCAGGCACGATTAACTTAGTTGCAGGGCAAAAATACGACATTCGATTAGACTACTTTGAAAACACTGGGGGCGCAGTTTCTCGGCTCTCTTGGGCTGGCCCCGGTGTGAGCAAGCAGATTATTCCTCAGTCTCAACTGTTTAGCAGTTCTGCTCCACTGCCCCCTCCTCCACCTGCTGGCAACGGCACGGGACTACGAGGCGAATATTATGACAACATTGATTTCACCAATCTGAAAGTCACGCGCACCGATGCTACGGTCAACTACAACTGGGGCACGGGGTCGCCTGATTCGAGCATTGGCGCTGATACCTTCTCGGTGCGTTGGACAGGACAAATTCAGCCCCTCTACAGCGAAACTTACACCTTCTTCACGAATACCGATGATGGCGTACGGCTGTTTGTCAATGGTCAGCAAGTCATTAACCGCTTTGTTAATCAGTCGCCAACGGTGAATAGCGGCACGATCGCGCTCCTCGCCGGACAGAAATACGACATTCGTTTGGAATATTTTGAGAACACGGGTGGCGCAGTGGCGCAGTTATCCTGGTTAAGTCAGAGTCAGACAGCGCAAATTATTCCTCAGTCCCAGTTGTTTGGCCCGCCTCCATCGGTTAATCCAGGCACGATCGTGCTGGGGCAAAACGCCATTACCGTCAATGAAAATGCAGGAACGGTGAACATTCGAGTCGATCGGATCAATGGCAGCGACGGGCCGGCTTCTGTGAACTACAGCACGGCTGAAGGGTCGGCGATCGCAGTTTCAGACTACACGGTGACGAATGGATTTTTGCAGTTTGCGTCGGGTGAAACCAGCAAAACCGTCAGCGTTCCTATTCTGAATGACACGACACCAGAAGACACGGAGCAATTTGGCTTTGGGCTGGGGCAAACCACCGGAGCTAGCCTTGGCACCAATCGCACCGCCCTGATCACCATTCTCGACGACGATGCTCCGAGCAGTTTTGCCTTTAGTGTGGCTGACTACCGAGTGAATGAAAATGACGGAACCGCGACCATTACCATTCAGCGAGCAGGCAATCGGACTCAGGCAGCCAGTGTTAACTATGCCACCAGCAATGACACTGCAACGGCAGGCAGCGATTATACAGCCGTCTCAGGAACGCTAAACTTTGCCCCTGGAGACAGTTCCAAGACCTTTGTGGTTCCGATTTTGGATGACACGATCGGCGAACGCAATGAGACACTCACCCTGACTTTGAGCAACCCGACCAGCGGGACTCTGGGCACTCAACAAACGGCAGTGATGACGATCGCAGACAACGACCCCGGCAACTTTAGTCTCGACCCTGTTATCACGGGACTGTCTGAACCCACCGCCTTTGACTGGAGTCCTGATGGGCAAACCCTGTACATCGCCCAAAAACAAGGCATTGTCCAGGTCGCGAGAAATGGAGTGCTGCAATCTACGCCCTTTATCGACCTCCGAGGAGAAGTCAACGGTGCTAGAGATCGTGGACTGTTGAGCATCGCCGTTCATCCACAACTGACCCAGGGCAGTCCTTATGTTTATCTGCTGTATTCCTACGATCCGCCCCAGGTCAACCAATTTTCAGGTCTGGCGGGGCCCGATGGCGTGGGTAATCGTACCGCGCGTCTAATTCGCGTCACGGCCGATGTCAACACAAACTACACCACCGTCGTTCCAAATAGTGCTGTTGTGATTTTAGGTAAAAATAGCCTCTGGCAATATATCAGCCGTCCCGATGGCAATAGTACCAACAATATCAACATTCCCGAATCGGGGCGCAATCCGGATGGGTCTTTTGTGCAGGACTTTTTGCCTTTAGATAGCGAGTCTCACTCGATCGGCACCGTCAAGTTTGGCACGGATGGCTTTCTTTATGTCAGCAATGGTGATGGCGCTTCCTACAATTCGGTTGATCCGCGTGCGATTCGGGTGCTGGATGTGAATAGCCTGTCGGGTAAAATTCTTCGCATTGATCCGATCACCGGAGCGGCTCCCGACAGCAATCCTTTCTTTGACGGCGATCCTCAAAGCAATCGCTCTAAAGTCTGGCAACTCGGCTTACGCAATCCGTTCCGCTTTACCATCAACAAAGACAACGGGCAGGTCTATGTCGGAGATGTAGGCTGGACAAAGTGGGAAGAAGTCAACACCGGGGACGGCGGAGAAAACTTTGGCTGGGTAGGCTATGAGGGCGGCAATCCTGACACGGGAGAGAGCTTTAAAACAGGGGGCTATTCTAGCTTGCAGTCGGTGATCAACTTCTACAACAGTGGCGCAACCGTAACGGCTCCTATTTATGCCTTCCAGCACGGAGGCTCCGGAGGGGACGCGATCGCCGTCGGTGACTTCTACACAGGCAACACCTTTCCCGCCATTTACGACAAGTCGCTCTTTATCACCAACCTGAGTAAAGGAACGATCGACACTTTATCCTTTGATGAAGCTGGCAAGGTGAGTGGAGTGCGGCGGTTTGCTTCCAATCTATTTGGTCTGACTCAGATCACGACAGGGCCTGACTCCAATCTCTACTACGCAAATCTCAATAGCGGCGTGATTGGTCGTTGGCGGCCGATCGCCTAGCCGTCACCAGAGGGGCTACTTCCATTCGTCGTGGCTGTCGTCTGCTCTGTTCTAATCTGTTCTAAACCCTTAAGAACACAGAAAGAACACAGATCCCCGCTTTTTTGAGGAGGGTGGAGATCTGAATACAGAAACTACGATCGCCTGCTTGCGCGTTTTTGCGGAGCGATCGTAGTTTCACAGACTCTTTACACAAGTATTTCTTTAGTAGAACGGAATTTCGAGGGTTTCACTGATTTTTGTGTAAAGGACTCTCCGATAGCCTCAACAACTTTTTATTGATACGTTGAAGTTCCAGTAAAAGCACCCACAGAACTTTTGAACTCGTGATACGGTCAAAACCAGTCAGCAAGGCTGTTGGGAACTCTCATATAGAGCCACTCGCCTTGCTAAGAACGCCAATCCCTTAAGGAAGTGGTGCCTTTTTCTAATGCCTACAGGGACAAATGACTTCACAAAAAACTTTTGGGTACTGCCTCTGTCATTAACTTTCGATGAAGTTTCAGCATAACTACTTACCGTCTATTTTCCAGGAGTGATAGGTTCGTACGCATCAGAGGAATCACGATTTCAACCGATTTCTCATCCATCGATAGAGGTAAGAATAAACACCATTTATTTTTCTTGATAATCGATGATTTTGTGAAAAGGTTCAGTCAGGTCAAAGCGCACCCAGTTGTTTTATCAATGGCACCATTTAGACCCTATTGACTCGGTTTCATTGAAGTGTGTTCGGCGTTGCTTAGCGATCGCTCAGTCATCGCCCCACTAGCTTCACCAACCGCACCCTGTGCAAAGCACAAAGCTTTCTCTAACAAAAATGCTCTCTTTAGAGCGCTCTATTTCCTTGTCTCATCAGGCAGGTTGCTCCCTGCTGCGGATTGGCTCAAATCCAATCAGACAGAAGCGTGCGTCGTTTGCTCGAATTTTATAAGTCAGGCACTAAGCAAATGCAAAATTTAGCCAGCAGTAACGGTCTGCTCAACTCAGATTTGAGTCTCTCTACTGTTAACAATCGTTCCTACTTTGATTTGGCTGATCTTCACGATCGCGCCTCCGCTGTGCGGTCAACCTCTAGCAGCCTTGTCATCCTCGACTCAACGGTGAAAAACTATCAGAGTTTAGCCGCAGGAGCCTTGGTAGGAGAAGTCGTGTTGCTGGATGCGACCCGCGATGGGCTGACTCAGATTAGCGAAGTGCTTGCCGATCGCAGCGGACTCACCAGCCTTCACATCGTTTCTCATGGCAGCGCGGGCAGGGTACAACTCGGAAACGCCACGATCGACCTGACTAGCCTCAACACACACAGCAGTGAATTGCAGCACTGGGCAACCGCTCTCACCGCCAACGCAGATATTCTTTTGTATGGGTGTGACGTAGCCGCAGGCGAAGCAGGTCAGACCTTTATTCAACAACTCAGCCAACTGACCGGAGCAGACATCGCAGCCTCTAGCGATCGCACCGGAAACACAACCCTCGGTGGCGATTGGGTCTTAGAACAACACATCGGAGCGATCGAGTCTGGACTAGCCTTTACAGATTCCGCCCTGCAAGCCTACGATGCTGTCTTGCCAACCTTTAACTTTGACGACTTCTCAACCACAACCGGACTGCGGCTCAACGGGAAGGCGGCTCAAGTGGGCAACGTCCTGCGGCTGACCCCCGCCCAACCGTTCCAGTCGGGTAGCGCCTTTGCGGCCACGCCCTTTGAGTTTGACGGCAACACCTCCTTCCAGTCCCGGTTCCGCTTTAATCTGTCAGGCGGCTATGGGGCAGTCGGAGGGGATGGCTTTACCTTTGTGCTGCAAAACAGTGCGGCGGGGGCGGGGGCGATCGGAGGCTATGGTGGCGGATTGGGCTATGCTCCCGACGGAGAAGCCGCAACAGTCCCGATTGGCTCTAGTGTCGCGATCGAGTTTGACACTTATCAGAACCCCAACGACCCTACCGGAAATCACGTTGCAATTCTGCAAAATGGCAATGCCGCCGCCCATCTGGCCCTGGCAAATCCCACCTTTGACATGAATGGCGGCAATCCGGTTAATGCCTGGGTTGACTACGATGCAGCCACCGATCAACTGAGTGTGTTTCTTTCAGAAGGCACCGTTAAGCCGACAGCGGCTCTGCTTTCTTATACGATCGACCTTGCAAGTGTGGTCGGTTCGAGTGCCTATGTGGGCTTTACCGCTGGGACAGGTGGCACCATCAACAGTCAGGACATTGAAAACTGGGAATTTGATACGACTACCTTTGATCCCGGTGATGGCACAGGCGCTCCTGGACGCGGCGACGGAATTTTAGGAGAATACTTCAACAATCGTGACTTCACAGACCTAAAACTGACGCGAATCGACCCCAACGTAGACTACAACTGGGGCCGTGGCACCCCCGATGCGAGTATCGACCCTGACACCTTTTCGGTACGTTGGACGGGTCAAATTCAAGCCCGATCGACGGGAACCTACACCTTTGCAGCGACGAGTGACGATGGGATGCGGGTCTTGATCAACGGTCAGCCCGTTATCGACAACCTGGTTCCAACAACTCCTGCTGATACCGAAGTTACGGGCGCGATCGATTTTGTCTCCGGGCAGCGCTATGACTTTCAGGTGGAATATGTCAATGTCACCGGACGCGCCTTTTCTCGCCTTACCTGGGAAGGCCCTGGCGTAGCCAAACAGGTGATTTCGCGGGCACAGCTTTTGAGCGCGCCGGGCACCAATCCGCCGCCTTTGCCACCCTTGCCAACGGGCACGATCGTGATTGGCGAAAATGCCGTAACGGTGAATGAAAATGTAGGGACGGCGACGGTTCGCGTCGATCGAGTAGGCGGCAGCTTTGGGGCCGCATCCGTCAACTACACCACCGTCGATGAAACGGCCCTTCCGGGAGCCGACTACACCACGACAGCGGGCTTCTTGCAATTTGCTGACGGTGAAACTAGCAAAACGGTGGCGATTCCGATTCTCAACGACACCCTTGCAGAAGACACCAAGCGATTTGGCTTTGGGCTGGGGCAAACGATCGGGGCGGCTCTCGGCACTAACCGGACAGCGCTGATCACCATTCTCGATGACGATGCGCCTGCCAACCTTGGGTTTAGTGTGGGTCAGTATACGGTCAATGAGGACGGCAATGCAGTCACGATCAGCGTACAGCGCAGCGGCAACACTGAAAACAACGCCACTGTGCAATATGCCACCAGCAACGGGACGGCGACCGCTGGCGCTGACTATACCGCTCAAACCGGGACACTGACTTTCTTACCCGGAGAAACCATCAAGACGTTCCAGGTGGCGATCACAAACGACGTGCTCGGAGAACCCAACGAAACGATCAACCTGACCTTGAGCAACCCGACTGGTGGCGTTTTAGATAATCAACTCACGGCCACGATTACGATCGCGGACAATGATCCGGGTCGGTTTGCTCGTGAGTCGCTTCAAACAGGGCTTTCTGAACCCACTGCCATTGATTGGAGTCCAGATGGGAGCACGATGTACATTGCTCAAAAGCAGGGCTTAGTCCGAGTCATGAGAAACGGCGTTCTGCAAGCTACTCCATTCATTGACATTACGAATGAGGTAAATGGGCCGAGAGACCGGGGACTGTTGGGCATTGCCGTTCATCCTCAACTGACTCAGGGCAGCCCATACATCTATCTGCTGTACTCCTACGATCCACCCGAAACGGCGACTCGTTCTGGTTTGGCGGGTCGAGATGGCGTGGGCAACCGCACGTCGCGCATGATTCGGGTGACTGCTGATGCGAATACCAACTACACAACGGTCGTACCTGGCAGCGAAGTTGTCATTCTTGGTAAAAACAGCGTCTGGCAATATATCAATCGCCCCGACCTCAACAGCACCAACAACTTCACGATCGCAGAATCAGGACGCAACCCAGATGGTTCTTTTGTGCAGGATTTCATTCCTCTCGACAGTGAATCTCACGCCGTGGGCAATGTGAAGTTTGGGCCGGATGGTTATCTCTACGTGAGTATTGGTGACGGGGCTTCTTACAACGCGGTTGACCCACGAGCTATCCGAGTTTTGGATGTCAATAGCTTGTCGGGTAAAATGCTTCGCCTCGACCCCATCACTGGACAAGGCGTTTCCAGCAACCCGTTCTTTAATGGTGACCCTAACAGCAATGCGTCTAAAGTGTGGCAATCTGGTCTACGCAATCCGTTCCGCTTTACCATCAACGAAAACAATGGCCAAACCTACATTGGGGATGTGGGCTGGACGAAGTGGGAAGAAGTCAATGCAGGGGACGGTGGAGAAAACTTTGGCTGGGTAGGCTATGAGGGCGGCAATCCTGACACGGGAGAAAGCTTTAGAACGGGCGGCTATTCTAGCTTGCAGTCGGTGAGAAACTTCTACAACAGTGGTGCAACGGTGACGGCTCCTATTTACACTATCGAGCATGGAGGAGCAGGCGGTGATGCGATCGCAGTTGGTGATTTCTACACGGGCAATACGTTCCCTAGCATCTACAATGATTCGCTGTTTATCACCAATGTTAGTAAGGGTTATGTAGATACCTTGTTCTTTGATGCAAACGGCAAGGTGGACAATGTGCGGCGATTTGAGAATAATCTATTTGGCGTTGTGCAAATGGCCACAGGCCCTGACTCTAATCTCTACTATGTGACGTTAGGCGGCGAAATTGGTCGCTGGCGCGCGCTGTAGACGTAAAGTTTGAGAGTTTTTGCGCCCTGATTTTAGATTTGCTTTGCTGCCTAAACCCCTTGTAGATGAAGGACTTTGAACCAGAAATCATGGCTTGAAGTTCCTCGAAATTGGGGGATTAGAAGAGGCAAGTCACGAAGCGAAAACCCCTTGTCGAACTGACGTTTTTACAAGTCGATCGTGGACGTGTTTACAAACAATTTAGACTTGATGCTGCTTGATCGCTCCCAGTATAATAGATCTCCTGCATGAATAGAATTTTCGATGTCACCTGCTGCTTAGGTCTTGCTCCGTTTGGGTCGGCTTGTGCCCCCTAAATCCCCCATTCTGGGGGACTTTGAAACCGCAAGTCTTGGCTCAAAGTCCCTCACTTGTGGGGGATTTAGGGGGCGTTTCCGGATTCGGGCAGGAGTCTAGTGAGGGCGATCGACTGGCGATCACTTAACTGTTGTGCCTGTTCTAGATGCCCTCAGTTAAGCAAGATCTGTCTATGCTTGTTTACAGGCATGTCCACACGTTGAAGAGATTAGGAATGATATGTCCCTCTCTGATTTTTCAAGTTCACCACAACCTGCCAATAACCTCAATCAGAGTGAGCTATGTAGTTACTTTATTACATTGGTTGAGTTGATCGGGGAGCATTTCAGCGCCGTCACTGCTCATCAACACAATAGAATTACACTATTTGTAACCCAGACTCCTCCATTGTTTCAGGTCTTTTTGGAGGCACTTCCGCCTGCTCTGCGCCAGGCCCATACCTGTTCTGCTTGTCGGAGGTTTGTGGAGCGCTATGGTGGCATTGTGTCGATCGCTTCAGATGGAAAGCTGATTCCTGTAATGTGGAATTGTGCAATTGTTCCAGCGCCCTATACAGCGGCGATCGCTGCGCTTTCTTCGGTGGTTTCTCGATCGCCGATTGACAATGTGTTTCTCTCAGATCAGTCAATCTGGGGAATTCCTCAAACCAGCACTTGGCAACATCTTGCTGTGGTTCCTTCGGATGATCTGATCTTTAAGCCTTCTTTGGTGAAAACGATCGCGCAAGTCGTTGCCGAAAAAAAGCAAGACTATGAAATGCTGCTGAGAGGGCTGGAGGAGTTTCCGCTTAAGGTGGTGAAGAAGGCTCACGCGCTACTTACTACAGAGACACTCTACCGCTCTGAAAAATGTATTGATGTTGCTGGATGGCTGGTTCGTCTCCATGAGCAACGGCAAGCGTCTCGCAATCTGCGGACTAGAGAAAATTTGACTTGGCTGGCGGTTGCTAATGCGCCCCCTGGGTTTTGTCATGTTCGCAGCAGCATGATTGGTACGCTACTCGAAGACATTCAGACGGATCTGCCCTTCGCTCAGATCAAACTCAGATTTGATGCCAAAATGAATCCGCTTCAGTATCTGCGCCCCACGGCTGCCCCCACTGATGGAAACATTGCTCAAGCCGAAAAAATCGTTGAGACGTTGGAGACTGCTGGCTCATTAGAGCGACGATTTGCAAAGCTTGACGACCTGCAAGCGGTATGGCTCCCGGCATCCTCTAAAACCACTGCCCAAAAGGACGGGATCTTCTCTCACTTGAGACAGTCTGCGTCGTCTACAACTGCACCGTTTGAGGTGCCACCCATTACAATGACGTGGGATAAGTTTTCTAAAACTGTTTTGCCAACAGCGGCGACGATCGAGTACTTTGTCCCTGCTTCAAATCAGTCCTACATGGCATTGATTACTGCCCAAAATCCAGATGCTCCGCCGATTGTTCAATGGGATTTTGAGGACAACCGAAACCCGGTAACCTGGTACTTTTATGTAGACAAATCGCCGCCTGCTCAGTGGAACTTGTCCTCTGGTGTTTATCATCCTGTGACAGCGATCGTGCTACAGCCCTCAATATGGAATGCAGCCAAAAACTTTGCTCACCACGGCGAAAAAGTGTTCTTTATTCTCAAGGATGCAAAAGACAAAGGCTACCGTCAGGGATGTGGCTTCTTTCCACAGTTTCTCAAAAATGAGTATCACGGAGTTCGGTCTACGATCGAAGCCTATGCCAAAACTGCTGTGGTGCATGGTAAAGATGAAGCCGAAGGCTGTGGTCTTGGACTACAAAAGGGCAACACCTGGAATCAAGTCTTTCGCGTCACTTCAAACGATCAGATGCAGGTCGTTTACAAGCTCGATCGCTGGGATTGATAGCCCGCAAAAAACACTAGCCTCTAAACAATAAGCTACCGTGTATACACAAGTCGTTGTCGCTTCGTTTCACGCGGCTTCAGCCCCCTAAATCCCCCAGTCTGGGGGACTTTGACCAAGGAAAGAT